>DQVL01000091.1 GCA_015661745.1 Thermoprotei archaeon
CCACCCCCCGCACCATCAAAAATTAATTCGTATTCTACATCTGGATATAAACGTTTAACCTTACTGATTATATTTGAGATAAGTTTTTTACCCTTATGAGTCAAATTCTTGTTTATAAATAGTGTGAGGGTTAGGAAGCCATTATTCATAACAATTTTGAAATATATTTTTAAATTTTCTCTTTTAAGTATATCCATAACAATATCTTCCAAATCTTTTTCTCTAATATTCCAAAATCTTACATGGATAACCTCCACTTCATACTCTTTAATATCATAAATTCTCCTTAGTATAGGTATAACTTTAGTGTCCAGCATCTTCCTAGCTTCTCTAGGTACTCCAGGAATAACGAAGATATAAGTTTTATCTACATTTAAATAAAATCCAGGTGCAACACCTAGATCATTCTCTAGAACATCGGCATTCTCAGGTATTAGACACATTTTTATCCTCCGTTTAAATTCTTCATCTGTATACTTACCCTTAAGATCTTCAATGATCTTTTTAGAGGGAATTAATTGTGAATCAACAGCTTTAGCAACTGCATATCTTGTTATATCATCTTCTGTGGGACCAAGACCTCCTGTAACTATAATGAGGTCTACACTATTTATCGCGTCATGTAATTCATCTACAATATCATCTATATTATCATGAAGAAATAATGCTTTATCTATATAGAAGCCAAGTTTAGATAATTCATGGGTGATAGGATAAAGGTTATCATCTTTTACAATTCCATTGAGCAATTCGCTTCCAACTATTATTATCCGTGCAGTTTTATCTTTTTCTCCGACCGGTTCTTCGTGCACCAAAACTCCCAACCTTCTTTCCTGGCGGAGCATTTCTAGCGACTGTTTTGGGTTTACCTACATGTTGATGGGCCCCACCACCGAAGGGATGATCAACAGGGTTCATTGCAACACCTCTAACTCTTGGCCAGCGTTTACCACCTTTAGCCTTCAACCACTTATGTTTTGCACCTGCTTTTAGAAATGGTTTCTCCGTTCTTCCTCCTCCTGCTACAACACCTATTACTGCTCTACATTCTGGATTTAACACGATACTTTTACCAGAAGGTAAGAGAACTTCTATACCATCACCAGACTTCCCCAATACTTGTACATAAGAACCGGATGACCTACCTAGTTTACCGCCATCACCTGGCACCCGTTCAACACTTGACACAAGAGTTCCAGGGGGGATATCTTTTAACTTCAGAATATCACCAGGTTTTAACTCTTTCGTATTATATATTGATATCTCCTGACCTACATACATTCCCTCAACAGCATTAACATAAAATTCTTTATTGTCAGGGGTCTTTAATTTTGCTAATGGAGCTCCTCTACCAGGATTATGTAGTAGATCAATCACTGTAGCTGTGGTCGCTTCATCAAACGACGGTATATGAGAGGGAGCAACGGATTTATGTGTAGATGCTCTATATATTGGGCTTCTACCTAGTCTTTGAGACAATATCCTTTTACCCACATAAACCACCTCACTATAACACACCAAGTGCTGTAGCTACTTTAATAGCATCATCTTTATCAATAAAAGTTACTATAGCCTTTTTTTCACCTTTTGGTGTGATAAGAATATTAACTTTTTTAACTCTTACATCAAATTTTTCTTCCATTACCTTCTTAACATCATTTTTTGTAGCCTTTCTATCTACTATAAGGGTTAACTTACCTTGTCTTTCAAGAAGTAATACGCTCTTCTCAGTTATAACTGGATATTTAACTATTAAATAGAATCTATCTCTAAGACTCATAATCAACACCTTCCATTACATACCTATTAATTATATCTCTAAATCTTTCATCCAAAGGTTTAAGGGTATCTTCAACCCATATTGTTAAACGCCCAGGATCACCACCGGGTGCTAAATGAATTAGAGAGAGATTCCTAACATTTATAGCCTCAACACCGGGGAGATTCCTGACCGCCATAGAGATTCCTTTATCTTCTAAATATACAATTAGAGGCCCAACACCCAGTTTTCTACGTCTTCCACGCCATGCAGCCTTACCACCCACTATTTTTACTCTATTTCGAACTCTTTCAATATCTGCCCATACACCTAAATTCATGAGTACATCCCTAATCTCTGATGTCTTGGAAATTGTAGATACTTCGTTATCAACAACTAGAGGAATATAGGGGACATCATTAATTATATGGCCTCTGCTTAATACTAAATCTTTTTTTGCTGTTGAGGATATAGCTGAGGCAACTGCTAACTTAAGCTCTTTTTTATTAATCCTCTTATAAATCTTTTTTTCTACTGTTGGTGAATGTGGCCTGCGACCCCCTCTAGCCATTGCAACCACTGCACCCATACCCCTTAAAGGTTGTGTTTTATAACGTGGAATTCGAGAGATTCCTAACCCAACGCCAAAATATTCGGCGCTTACATCTCTTCCAGCATATGGATATCTACCTTTAGGCTGTATTCTATGGGAATACTGATAAAAGAATAATCTCTTTATTAGATCCTGTCTTATAGGTATTTGAAAAACTTTGGGTAACTCAACTTTTTTAATCTCGCTACCAACCAGATTATATACAGGAACCTCCACTTTTATCACCCCTATATCTTTATATATGTTAATCTTACTGGAGTCTTCATTTCTTCTCTCACTGGTCTAACTGTGAACCTCATCTTTATCAATCGTTTAGATGGTCCCGGAACGGATCCCTTTACTAGCAATAACTTTGACTTTAATTGTCCATACCCTTTAAAAGATAACGGGTGATCAAATTCACTAGAATCTCTGATATCCAATATTTTTAGATGATAAATAGTTCTTCTATGGAAGCCTAACTGCCCTGCTAGGGGCACGGTATATCTTGTTGCTGATGGCTTCCAAGGACCAAGGGCACCTGGCTTGCGCCTAGCTTTCCTAGATTTATGTGATAAGAGTTTTATACCCCATCTTTTTACGGGACCTTGGAACCCTTTTCCCTTAGTTACAGCTATCACGTCAACTATATCACCAGGTGAAAATACATCGGTGACATCTATTTCATTACCAAGTAGATTCAAAGCATAGTTGAATTTTTCACGGATATCAACCTTTCCTCCCAACTGAATCTCGAAAATCTCTGGTTTCTTTTTATGAATACCCGCTTTAATAGGTTGTGTAGATACAAGGGTACGAATAACTTTAATTTTGTCTAATGAGTCTTCAAATTCCCTCAGGGATTTATCAAAATTTGTAATCTTAAGTGTCTTTATCCTTCTTTTAATAAACTCTGGGAAGTCAGGAGCAATTATAGTTTTATAAGAAATCAATCTATTATTATCAAAATCAATTTTGTAGCCTACAACGCCGAGGATATATAGAGGAGGCACTTCTATTATAGTAGCGGCAGAGAAAATTTCCTGACCTTTATAGGGTGAATACTTATATTCATCTAGATAATAGACATGCGTCATACCAGCTTTATAACCAGCAAAACCTAGAAGTTTAGGTTCATCAACATCTAACGTAGGCCAAGTCTTTATATCTGGATTTAAAGATTTCGCCCTCTTTCTTGGTGTAAATGCTAGTGACCCTCTTTTCGGGGCATGTTTTTTCCTCGCACCCATATCAATCTCCCTCTATACATTGTTTATCTTAATTTATGAATGATATCATTAGACTTTCCACACAGACTTTTATACATAAATATTTGCTAATCACTATAACTCAATAGAAGTATTTAAATCATATTTGAATTTACTATATAATCCATTATAGACAATGCTATCCAAATAGCCTCCTCAATACGTATAGTCTCTACCTTTTGACTATAAACTATATTCAAAAAATAATCAAATAATTCTTTTGGTTCTATTTTGTAGTAATTTAATATTTCTTTTAAGCCATAAGAGTGGGATCCTAAAACGAGTAGAATTCGTCCCCTTTCATGGACTAATTTTCGTAAGTTTAATATACCTACATTACCTATATAGTCTCCGTATTTACTTAAGCCAATTTTAACTCCTCTATATCTCTTGGTTAAACTAACTATATTTTCTTTAGACCTAATAACTGTATAGCCTGTATATAGACCCTTATCTTTTACCTCATTATCATCAACCAACTCACCTATCAAATACTTTGGAGAATTCTTAATTATTTTAACTATACATATACTGGGTGGGCGTTCGCCTTTAATAGCTACTGGTTTATCAAGACCTACATCAACTAAATATAACTCACCCCTTTTTTTGGCGAAAGTATATCCCACTCTATATATTGGATATTTAATATCCTTAATTCTAACTTTTTCTTCAAATAGATGGAGTTTTATTGGGGGTAGAGCCCCAACATATGCCAATACGTCTTCAAACTCGAATAGGGTCTTTTTAAGATATGGAGGGGTTATTAAATATCTTAACAGCTTTATTACCTCCTTGTATATGGTCCTGTTCCGAGAGAGCGGATCTGGATATATATAAATTCTTTTGACACCGAAACATGCAGAAGCTCTAGCCAAATTACTAACTGCAAAGCTTCTCTGCATTCTTGACGATAGATTTTCTGTAAAGGATGAGGGTATAGCGATATCAAATTCTACCACTATAACATCCCTCCAGTTTAATACACTCTTTAATTATTTGCATCGCCGAACTTGTACCTATTACATCAGCTCCAGCCGAAATGAGATCCATCGCTTGTCTATAGGATCTTATTCCTCCTGAAGCTTTAATTCTTATTTCTGGATTTAAAACTTGCCGAATTTGAATCACATCATCTAAAATAGTGCCTCTAGGTCCATATCCAGTAGATGTTTTAAAGAAATCAGGTTTTGCTGAATTTATTGCATCAATAGCCTTTCTTAATTCATTATAATTTAGGATAGTTACCTCACCTATTATCTTTATTATTTTATCTGGATACCTGTCTCTAATCTCACTAACAATCTGTTTAACTTCCTCTCTATATTGATCATAGAGACCTGATTTAATAAGCCATATATTTGATACAATATCCACTTCATCATACCCCATATCAAGAGCCGCTATTGCTTCCTCAACTTTCAAACGTGTAGGTGCCGTTCCAAATGGAAACGATATTACAGTACACAGGGATAATTTATGTACAATACTTTCATCTAACCAGGTTATAGCATAGTAGGGAACAACCAAGCTTCTAAATTTATGATTCAATACATCTTTTACTAAACTTAAGAGCTTATCACTCGTAAGGTCTAGTTTTAAATATGTATAATCTATTTTCCCAGCAAAATCAATACAGTTCATACTCAAAAATCATTTATTCTAAACAACTACTTATTATAACAAAAAATACAAATATTTTTTACCTAGAGAGATAAAATGAAGATATACTATATAATTGAAGGGCACAGAAAATATCTTAACAAATAGAGTTATGACTTATTTCTATCCCGTATTGGGTGATGTAGAATATATAGAAAAAGAAAATGGGTTAATCCTATAAGGAGAGGCGATGTATCAATGAAAAATCACTAATTTTATAGACCATTATCCCATCATAGTTTATTATGTATAGATATGAATCTATATATAAACCTCTAACCACATTTAAATTAACACTCATATACTCATTTGAATACAAATCTAGATACTTAATTATCCTTAATTCTTGATCTGAGACTTTAACTAATACATACTTGGCTTCATAGCTTGATTTATTGGTATAGTTATAAAATGTTATTGAAAACCCTATCATCTTATCGTTTTCAAATAATAGTATGGCTTTATGATTATACAATGCCTCTGACCATACCCAGTCAGATGAATTAAATATTATGTTGTCGACCTCTTCTGGCATTGTGGGATCGGCTACGCTGAATAAACTCACTTTAAGACCTGTTACTTGTGTCATATTATTAACTTCATAGCCAATACCAATTAGTAGGTTTTCACTAATTGGATGAAGGTACGTACTGAAACCAGGTATCTTAAGCTCACCCTCAATGTAGGGGTTCGCTGGATCATCCATATTAACTACAAAAAGGGGATCGACAATTCTAAATGTCACTAAATAGGCGTAGTCACCATAAAATCTTGTTGCATACAATCGTTCAGACTTAGCAATTCCTGTAAGAGACCCAACAATATTTAACTCACCATTTAATATGAATAAATTCGTATAGGTAAGTGATCTCTCTCTATCAACCATCCAAGAAGTAGTTGATACACGTAGAAATCCATTATACTCGTCCAATTGAAACTGGGAATATATAGCTCCTGGTACATCACCATAAGCTCGAAAACTTACATCTAGACCATTAACTGAAAATCTGATAATTCTACTTCTAACCTCATCATATATAGTATTAACGTTTTTGTCAAGAACTCTATAGTATGAATAGATTGGCTGTACGATATAGAAGTTTCTATACGACATATATACTATACTTGTA
>DQVL01000070.1 GCA_015661745.1 Thermoprotei archaeon
CAAATATATCACCATAGAGATACTTGATTATATATGAAACTGCAAATATAGTTAGTGTTAAGAGGTTCATAGAGACAAATTTTTTATATGATATCATCTTCGACTCAAGCAATAATGTAAATAGCCCCATTGACAGGGCTATTACAAATACACCACCACCTATCCAACTTATCTCCAATAGTCGAGGATGTACTATATATATGATTATGGGGATAGAGAGTAGATATAAGTATCCATATGTTATTGGGATAGAACCCTCTTCGATGGGATCCTCCTCCTTATATCTCGATTTATCAAGTGAATAACCTATGAAAAATGATGTTGATAAAAAAGATGTTATATATATAATATCCCATGAAAATAGGTCTACCCGATCGATCTCCTCAATAACGTTATACTCCAATTCCACCATATAATCATCGTTAAATGTAGATAGTATAATATATGAGTTGGGATAGGTCGACTCTATATAAAAATATGAGTTATCTACTCTAACGTCATATAACTCTGGTTTCTCAAGCCTATATAACCTAATTATAACGGGATCGTCATCTTCAACTTTAAAGACGAGTTCACCATCTATTGAAGATTTAATGTCTACAGCTATGGGGTTGTAGAAACTTTTTCTTGATGACTCCCATAAACTTTTCAATTCACCATTGTATACATAGAATTCAACACTCCTAGTATATCCATCGAGATCACCAAGGATAAATAGATAGGTTCCATTCAAGGATTTAGGTTTAAAATGTAGGTATACCTCATACGACTTATTTGATATAATCTCTATATATTCATCCTCAACACTTACATCCAACGATATGTTAGACCAATATCTTATATACAGATTATTTAGGAGATAGTCACTGGATAGATTAATACTGCTTACATAGAAATATTTCTCGGCTGTCTCTACCAAACCTCTCCTCTCAAGTACTATTATATATCTACCTAATGGCTCCCTAAGTGGATATTTATATTCACTATAATGTTTGGGACTAACCCAATAAGCCAATTCACTAGGTTTATCAATAAGTATATATCTTATACCATGGTTCTCTGCATATTCGAGGGCTTCAGACAATCTTTCCATGACCTCTAACCTATCACTCCAGTTCCAGGTTAGAGAATCTCCGTATTCGACTACATAGATTCCATTTGTAGATAGTATGCTATTAATATATGGATCTTTGGATAGACTTAATACTATAGATGCATTACCTATGGATTCCAATATAAACTCGTCGATAGACCCATTAAAATTTATGTTTATCCCTACACCCAAATATAATGAGCCTATGAATGAGAGGGAAATCAATACTGCTAATATTCCATATATATATCTATAAGTTATCCTATTAACCCTATATTCATATTGGTCAACCAGTTGGATAGTTGAAACATATGGAGATATAAAAGTAGATAATGTATATAACCCTCTCAACTTAAATATGATGATTGAAAATATCAATAGAATAAATTGAATTACTAATAAGTCAATCCTTGAAGATAATATACTGGGATAATATAGATACCGATCTCTATATAGATAAGCTAGAATTATAAAAGCTGTTAAAGCTGCAACTTTCTTACCATTAAATCCCTTATCCTTATTTGCAATTCTAGGGAGAATATATAGAGGCTCATGAAATGAGAGTAATATATATAATAATGATCTACCCCAATATTGATAAGCCAGTAAATACATTGATAATAGGATGGGTGAGATATAGTCACCTAAATATAGGGAGAGCATTATATAGGGATAAGCATATATCCTTCCTAACCGAGCTAATGTATATAGGGAGAAGATTGCAGATATAGTAAAAATGATATATACGACTATAGGGGGATTAGAAACTAAACCAAATATAAGAATAGATAATAATGATGGTTGAAATATAGATGTAGGTTTAGGGGTATATATATAGCTCAATTCAAGATATGTCAAATTTGATATTATACCTGTGGAGATAAGAAGGGATATATATAGTGTATATAATGATAAGGAGATAAATCTGGTGCTATGAAAATTAAATAATACTCGATCCATAATAGCTATAATAACCTTTAGAAGGTAAATAACATTTTCAAGTGTTGTTAATACATATATTATACAGCCATAAAATCATCTCCAAAATCTATTTAAATCCTATCAGACACCAAATTTCTGATGTTGGAGGGATAATAATATTGAGTGACTTCACCTATGGAGTATTATCGGGTATAGCATCATCACTTCTATTCTCACTAAATACTGTAATAACTAGGAGAGGAGTTTATGAAGGAAATGTTTTCGAGGCTGTAGCATATGCAACTCTATTTGGGATACCCATGTTCTTCACATCCGCTTACCTCGCTGGAGAGATTGGTTTCCTCTTAAATCCGAAAATAGAATTTATAATGATCTTTATAATGGCGGGGATTCTACACTTCATATTGGGTAGGTATCTATACTATAAATCTATCCATCTCTCTGGGGCCACGATAGCCACCCCCATAGTGACCTTGACCCAGGTTTTTGCTGTTATATTCGCGTTTATACTACTTGGTGAGGAAGTCGATATATTGAAGGGAATCGGTATAATCCTCTCTTTAAGTGGAATAACATATATATCACTCTCCCATCTCCGTGAAGTTAGGTATATAAAGGGGATTTTAATAGGGTTGTCGACAACATTGGTCTTTGCAGCCTCTACAAATCTGGTAAGATATGGACTAACCATAGCTCCATATCCACATACAGGGTTATTCATATCATACCTGGCTTCAGCTCCCACACTTATATCATTCAAGATACATAAGGATAGAATCTCCAATGTAGATAGTGAAACAAGAAAATATTTAATATATTCGGGGGTAACCGTAAACCTTGGTCAAATGTTTAGGTATATAGCTCTTGCCTTTATAGGGGTAACTGTATTATCACCACTCTATGGAATAATGCCTATAGAAGTTCTACTATTATCATATTTAATTATAAGGAGATATGAGAGACTAACTAAAGAAGTGATAATCTCGAATATAATAGTGTCTATTGGTGTGTTGTTAGTGATACTAAGTGGATATGTCTAACGATGTAATTATATCGGGAATCCTCTTTATGGGGAGATAATATATATCACTTAAATACTGGCTATGAAGTTTCAAACGCCAGATGTATAAACTAAAGTTTATAAGTGGAGTCTATACAGGGTTTAATTAAATTATAACAGCGTTATATTTGAATGATACACAATGATCCCACAATACGTAATCACCTTCAGGGAAGCGTTTGAGGTGATACTACTAACGGTAGTTATATACAGCTACCTTAAGAAGACGGGTAGGGAGCAATACACCAAATACTTATTATACGGTGTATTCGGAGCTTCATTAGCCAGTATATTTCTAGGTCTATCCGCTTATACCCTATATATAACAGCGGAAGTAAAAGCATTATTTGAGATTGGAGGATCCTTTTTAGCTGTTGGGATATTAACATATGTAGTAAATTACATGGCTAAAAGCTCGAGGGAGATAATACAAAATCTTAAGGCGAAGGTCGAGAGGCTTGCAATACCTACATGGGGGATGTTTGCAATTGGATTTGGAATAACCATAAGGGAGGGTGTAGAAACAATATTGTTTATGATACCCTTCTTCGGTGTGGATACTATCGAGAATACTTTAGCCGGCGTTATACTTGGGATATTATCCAGTTTCATACTTGCCGCCCTAATATATAGATTAGGTGTAAACTTAAGTATACGGAAATTCTTCCTATACACATCAATTCTAATCATAGTCATCGCCTCAGGTATACTAGGTTATGGTATCCATGAATTGATTGAGTATATGGAGGATAATGGAGTTGACGTTGGTCCACTAGGGTATTACATATATAATCTAAATATTGATGAAACCAGTATACTACATGAAAGTAATTTAGTCGGTGGGATACTATCAGCCATGACAGGATATGCAAGTAAGATGGAGATCATCCGATTCTTTGCCCAGTTCGGCTATCTATTCACGGCTTTATGGATATATTTGAGGGTTTACCTAAAAAAATAATTTGATGATGAGTTGGAGGAGGAGTCTATGGATATTGGCTGGATTAACCGCTGTCGGCTATATAACAATATCAATAACGACGCCTATACCACAATTTATAAAGTATGAGAATATTGTATATGCAACTCTATACATATTATTTACATATATAGCTATTAGATGGAGTATAACCCCGCTTATAACATTAATATTCTTTAATATAGGTAGGGTATCACGATCTATAGTTACATCATATGGTGAGATAGCTACATTGGCTTTCGCACACACCCCTTTATTGATCTATCTTCTAGGATATGGGATATATGTGGCATACCTATTATATAGGAGGGAGGAATAAACCTTTCATATATAACTATTTAGTCGATGATGATGAAACTGCCATATGACCATATAGGGATGAATATATCGAGGTACACTGAGGCAATTAAAGAAAATATTTTATGGAATATAATATTATATTTTTGTGAAGAAGACCATTAAAATAACTATTAATGTAGATCTGGATAAAACTTTTCGGGAGATAGCAAAGAAAAAGTATGTGGGTAGAGGATACTATTCAAAGGCTATTGAGGATGCCATTAAACTCTGGATAAACCGTGAGAAGAAGGCCTATATAGTATATCGGAATATTCAACTCCTTGAGAAGGGTGTTGAGATGAAGATATAATGAGGGTTACAAGGTTATCAGGTGTAAACGTCATAGATAAAAACATTATTATATATGGCTATCTAAATATTGATAGGAGAAAGAGGGAGATCTGTAGAGATATATTAATGATGGGATTCAACGGGGAGTATACACCAGTTATAATAAACCATGTAATGTACGAGGTATTGTATGAACTTAGATATACATATAAATTGGATGAAGATACTTTAGAGACGATCCTAGGGGGAATAATATTTTCGGAGAAGTGGATGAAGATAGATTATAGAGTATCGACAATCGAGAAAGCTAGGGAGATACAGGGGATGTATGGGGTATCAACATCAACTGCAATAATATTAGCTACAATGGATGAATATAACCTTAAAAAAATCATTACAGATAGAGGTGAATTCTTAGTATATCCAGGTGTAGAGGTTATAAATCCATTTACAGAGGTAGAGTAATATATTTGTTAAATAAATTTATTAATGGGTTATATATGGTGTACCCTATGAATATACTTAGATTAGTTCTGGTATTCATCGCTTCACAACTTATATTTATACCTGTATATGGATTGGAGGTCTCGAACAACTATATGATATATGTATATGGTTCTAAGACCTGTCCACACTGTATGACCCTAGCCAAATACTTTATAGAAAATAATGTAGAATTTACTTGGTTCTGGATCGATGATGAAGAGAATTTGGATGCCTTAAGATCTTTGGTAAATGATATCGATATAACAGAGGGGACACCTACATCCATTGTATATGTAAATGGCGATCCTGTAGCTATCGTCTTAGGCGCAATAACAGAAGATGGGTTCTGGGAGAGTATTATAAATAATCCCACTGAGACACTAAAGATATATTATGGCGATAAACTTTTCAAGGAAGTTATTACTCCAGAAGACTTTACAAATAAATATATTGGGGGGAGCCCTGCATCCCTAGATGATCTAAAGGAATTGGTTATCGAACCAGAGGCAGATACATCTACAGACTATATCCCCACGATTGTAGTAGCAATAGCAATTTCAGCACTCATATTATACATATATCTTAGAAAGAGATGATACCCTCCAATATATATAGAGTAAGTATCCCCAATATGAAAGCTATATAGCTTTTTATTCTTCTAATACCTCTTACACTTTTTGAAACCTCCGGTATGAGGTCAACAGTAGCCAAATATAAGTAGTTTCCCATCATGAATGATATTAACAATAGAGGTTCAACATTTATTATACTAGCTATTAATATAGCTGCTATAGTCGATGAAGATACGAGTACATTAAATAA
Source organism: Thermoprotei archaeon (assembly GCA_015661745.1). Lineage (GTDB taxonomy): Archaea > Thermoproteota > Nitrososphaeria > Geothermarchaeales > JDFR-13 > SZUA-1514. Next base: position 6,013 of record DQVL01000070.1, read on the forward strand.
TATAGCCATATTCCTCTTGAAACCACTATATATAAGTATCATATAATCACTTACCTCTTGAGGAAGTTCATGTAGTATTACACTTACACCGGCTAAAACCCCTAATTGAAAATCAACTTGGAAAGCTGCATATAAGAAAAATCCATCTATAAAATTATGTATTAAATCAGATATCAGATCCATATAACCAATCTCAGATATATTCTGGAGATGATGATGTTCATGATAACCTAGAATAAGCTCTATCACTGAGAAGGAGAGGAATCCAGCCATCACATAAAAGGGGGTGATTGGATCCCCCTCTTCAATGAGTTCTGGCATTAAATCAAGGAATATAAGCCCTATAAATACGCCCGCCGCATATGATATTATATTCTTTAGGTCGACACCCCCCTTTCTTAGATAGTCTAAGACCATTATGGCCGCTAAAGCCGTTATAAGAGAAGATATACCAAATATTAGAGCCATTAATGTATTAAACGGTAATATCATACTTCTAAACTATTAAACACCATAATATATATAGTTGAGTCGATTCTATACACTTCATTAAAAATATCTATATGTATTAGACACACCATTTGTTGAGAGTCATTGACAATATAATTTATACCTGTCGAGCATCTTCAAACTATTTGGGGTTTATATATGGATGTTAGAGACGATAATGACATAGATTATATACTACAAGTAATCAGCAATGGGACGAGGAGGAGGATATTGAAACTCCTGGCTGATGAAGCCCCCTTAACGTATACCAAGATCATGCAGAAACTCAATATCAAGGATTCAGGGACACTTGGATTCCATCTTAAGAAGATGGCTAGACTCCTTAGAAGGGATGAATTTGGCGAATATAAATTGAGTAGTCTAGGATGGAGAGCCCTAGATATAATGAAGAGGCTTGAGGGGATAGAGATTAGTGAATATGAAGAGGCATCTGAAGAGGAGAGGAAGTCTAGAGTCTTCTCAGACCAACTCAGATTTGAATATACCCGTAGCCTCGCCGAGAAACTCCGTGGTGAAGGTGTAAAAGCCATAATAACGGATATAATAACACTAATTATACATCCAATGGATAGGAAACTATTTGATGAGACTGTCGAGAGTATAAGTGATGTTCTAACATGTTATGTCCCTGAAGACTTATACGATGATGTAGTAATGAAGTCATCAGATGTATTTAGAATCAAGAAATATAGGGCTAAAACAAAGGATGATGGAGATAGTTATAAAGCCTTGGTAAAAGATGAGGCTGCTATATCTGGATGGGTAGATATGCTAGTATCAGGATTAATAACATCGATAACATCTGCCTTAACTGGATTAGCATCTATATTCACGGAAAACAAAACTTTTAAAGACTGGAAAAAATCAAAGGGGGAGATATCCTTTAGTAGAAACCTTGAGTTCGACTTCAAATCAATACAGCTAAGGCTATCAGGAGGATACTTTAATGTAAGAAGGGGAGGGGGGAAGATAATAGCAAGGTCATTAAATGGCGATAAACCAGATGTATCATATAATATTGTTAATAATACTCTAAACATAATCGGTTCAAATGGATATGTCGAGATAGAGCTCCCAAATAGAATATATGATTCTATATCGATTGATGTGAGGGGTGGAGTCCTAAAGATCGATGATATAAATGCATCTATAGTATCTATGGATATGAATGGAGGGGTTGTAGGCTTAGATATAGATCTATCCACCAATGGATCATTAAAACTGAATATGACTGGTGGGATAATGAAGACCACATTAGATGCTCATGAAGGATTCAAGACTGTAGAGTTCTATGTATATGGTGGATATCTAGATATGAAAATATATACATCTAAGGAACCGATCGACATAGATATTGACAAGGAGAATGGATACATCGATATCCAGGTATTTGGAGAGAGGGTAGATATGA
>DQVL01000150.1 GCA_015661745.1 Thermoprotei archaeon
GTTAAGAGGAGGAGGTGAATTTATTTATGAGGAGACTAAGAAAGAAATTCGAGGGACCTTTTAAGCCTTGGGATCATGAGCTTTTACTTGAAGAACTACGTTTGATCGGTGAATATGGTCTTAAAAATAAGAGGGAGTTGAGGCGGGCTAATACTTTATTGAAGAAGATTAGGGAGGTTGCCAGGAAGGCATATGGTCTACCAAGTGAGGAGAGGAGGGCCGTGGAACATAATCTAATTTCAAGACTATATAAAATGGGTGTCTTAGATAAGGACTCTACTTTAGATGATGTTCTACGTCTTGAGGTAAGGGATATTCTGGAAAGACGCCTACAGACACTGGTTTACCGAAAAGGTTTAGCAAAATCTATTTACCATGCTAGACAGATGGTTGTACATAGACATATAATGGTTGGTGATAGGGTTGAGGATAGGCCTAGTAGAATAGTATATCGTGATGAGGAGGATCTTATTAGGATTAGACCGACAAGTCCATATTCAGATCCAAATCATCCTATATGGAGGGAGGTGAAGGAACTTGTCGAAGGAGAAGAGTAGGAGAAGCATCGAAGTATGGGGTGTCGCCCATATATATAGTAGCCTAAACAATACAATTGTCCATATAACTGATTTAACTGGTGGAGAGACAATCGCATTGACATCTGGAGGTATGTTTGTAAAGGCAGATAGATATGAAGGGTCTCCATATGCAGCTATGATGGCTGCTAAGAAGGCCGCCGAAATAGCTAGGTCAAAAGGTATAACTGGTGTACACATTAAGGTTAGAGGTGTAGGCGGACACTTTTCACCGATACCTGGACCTGGGGCTCAGGCCGCTATCCGAGCACTTGCACGTAGTGGCCTCAAAATAGGGATTGTTGAAGATGTGACACCTATACCACACGATAGAACTAGGCGGCCAGGTGGTAGGCGGGGTCGTAGACTATGAAAAAGCCTAAAATTGAAGTTATCGATAAAAACGGCTCTTTCAAGGTTTTAATGAAGAATGTTCCAGTCGAGATAGCTAACTCAATTAGACGTATAATTCTTTCAGAGGTTAGAACTTTGGCTATCCATGATGTCTTCATATTTAAAAATAATTCGGTCTTGAATGATGATACATTAGCTCATAGACTAGGTTTAATCCCTCTGAAAACATCTAGGAAGAAGGTGAAAGAGCTTTTAGATTCTGTAGATGAAACTGATTATGTAACGATAGTTCTAAATGTCTCAGCACGAGACAAGTTTATGACTGTATATTCTAAACATCTTAAATCTAAGGATAAAGAGGTTAAACCAGTCTCAAATGATATTGTTATCGCGAAATTATCTCCTGGTCAAGCTATAGAAGCTGAATTATGGGCTAGAGTGGGAAGTGGGTCTGAACATGCTAAATGGAGTCCTGTTTCAGTAGCTGTTGTGAGAGGCCTCCCTAAAATATCATTATCTAAAGATATACCAGCTGATATAGCAAAGAACTTGGTCGATATATGTCCTAAAAATGTTTTTATTTTGGAGGATGATAAAGTCAAGATATCAGATCCCTTAAAATGTACATTATGTATGTTATGTGAAAAGGAGTATCCAGAATATGTAAAAGTTAAAATTGATGAGTCTTCCAGTCTTCTATACATAGAACCTATCGGCCATCTACCAATAAAAGATATTTTTGAGGATGCCTTCGAAATCCTCACGGAGAAACTGGATCATTTCATTAAGATGTTAACGGAGGTAGAGATTGATGTCACTTAAATATATGGATAAGAGGCGTCTATATCTAGCTAATCTCCTAAGGAGGGTATCAAATAAATATGGTGTAGCTATATGGAAAGCCGTTAGAGATAGGTTGTTAAATCCGAGAAGACGCCGTGTAACTGTTAATATTTCAAAATTAAATCGTTATACATCTGAAGGAGAGATAGTTGTTGTTCCTGGTAAGGTTGTAGGCTCTGGAAACATGTCCCATAAGATTATAGTAGGTGCATATAGCTACTCTTTAACCGCTAAGAAGAAGCTTTTGGAAGCGGGGTGTGAAGTTCTTTTAATTGAGGAGTTAGTCAGTAGATACCCAGATGGTAAGGGGGTGAAGATTATAGTATGAACTCAATAAACCGTGAAATTGTGGTAGATGCCGAGAATGCGGTTGTTGGTAGACTTGCATCAAAAGTTGCTAAGCTATTGCTAGAGGGGTATAGAGTATATATAGTCAATATTGATAAAGCGGTTATAACGGGTAAGCGAAAAAGAGTTTTAGAAGATTTTACTAGGAGGCTATGGATAAAGTCTAATGTTAATCCCCGTAGACACGGACCTTTTAAACCTAGGTCGCCCGAGGGTATATTTAGGAGGGTTGTCCGTGGCATGCTTCCAAGGAGGAAGCCTAGGGGGAAGTCTGCATATAAAAGGTTACGGGTATATAGAGGTGTCCCAGCTTCATTATCGGGTAGAGACTTTATAGTATTTGATGATGTATTATATCGAGAGAATCCATATGGATCAGTAACTTTATATGAGATAGCCAAATCTATAGGTTGGATACCCATTGAAGAGAGGGTTGGAGGTTGATAATATATGGCTAGAGCATCTGTAAAGGTATTTACTGGAAAGAGAAAACGTGCTGTGGCGAGGGCAATAGTAAGACCTGGATCGGGGAATATAAGAATAAATGGCTATCCAGTTGAGCTTTGGGGGCATGAAATAGCTAGGATGCGTGTTATCCAAACACTTTTATTGGCTGGTGATGTAGCCAGAAAATATGATATAGAGGTCAAAGTCTCTGGGGGAGGTTTTATGGGTCAGGCTGAAGCAGTAAGTATAGCGATTGCCCGTGCATTAATAAATGTGTCGAGGAGTAAAAGACTAAAATCCATATATGAAAATTTTGATCGCCACCTTATAGCTGGTGATCCGAGGAGGACAGAGCCTAAGAAGCCACTTGGACCCGGCCCTAGAAGACGGAAACAAACATCCTATAGGTGATGGAATAATGATAATACCTGTTAGATGCTTTACATGTGGTGCACTTATAGGCGATAAATGGGAAACCTTTATATCCAGAGTTGAGGATGGTGAGGATCCAAAGGATGTATTGGATGATTTAGGGGTAACTAGATACTGTTGTAGGAGAATGCTACTATCCCATATAGAGGCTATTGACGATATAATCAAGTATAGAGGGATAGAATATGGAGGTGAAGGTAAGAAGAGTTGAAGGATATATAGTTTTTGATTCGAGGGGTAGCCCAACTATAGAAGTCTCTATAACCTCTGAACGTGGATTTAGGGGGAGGTTCGCATCACCTTCAGGTAAAAGCGTAGGTAAATATGAGGCTCCCCCTCTTCCAAAGGATGGTATCTTAGGGGCTAAGAAAATTGTGGATGAAGCTAATAAATACTTCCATAACTTTAGTTTCTCGACTCAAGCAGAGTTTGATGATGCTATTAAACGTTTCGATGGTGGGCCTAGATATGAAAGAATAGGTACTATAGTAAGTCTAGGACTCTCTTTTGCCGCCGCTGACTTGGCATCTAATGAAGGAGGTATACCTATGTATAAATGGATTGGTGGGGATATAAAACCGACCTTTCCGATACCAATATGTAATGTATTGGGTGGTGGAAAACATGCCCTGAATAGATCTATTGATATCCAGGAGATACTGGTATTTCCACTTAATGCCCGGTCATATAGAGATGCCTATACATCTACCCTGGAAGTATATAGAAAGGTTTCGGAGCTACTTAGTGATAGGGATATGTTCTTTACTGGGGGAAGGAATGATGAAGGTGCCTGGGTAACGACATTAACAGATGAAGAAGCATTCGATATTGTATGGGACTCGGTTGATAGGGTTAGGAGTGAGGTGGGTGTTAAATTTGGTGTTGGTATTGATATGGCATCATCATCCTTATGGGATGTAGAGTCAAAAGTATATGTATATCGAAGGTCTGGGGTCAATAGGGATCGAGAAGAACAAATTGAATATGTAATAGATCTTGTGAAGAAGCATAATATTCAATATGTTGAGGATCCTCTACATGAGGATGATTTCCCAGGGTTTTCATATATTAGGAAGAGACTTGGTAATAAAGTTTTGGTGGTAGGCGACGATCTATATGTTACAAACATATCCCGTATTAAATTAGGTATTAGTGAAAGAGCTGGAAACGCCGTGATTATAAAGCCTAATCAAGTTGGGGATGTATCAACTACTTTTCAGGCGTCTAAATCAGCCTCGGAAGGCGGGTTTAAAGTTGTAGTATCGCATAGGAGTGGAGAAACTCATTACCCCCATCTGGCTCATCTAGCCTTAGCTGTAGAAGCTGATATGTTTAAGGTAAGCCCTGTCTATGGAGAGAGAGTTATAAAACATAATGAGCTTCTATTAATTGAGGATTTATATGGGAGTCGAGGGGTTAAACGTATTTGGTGATTTGAATGAGTGAGGACAACGCTATAGATATTGACAAGGTCGAGATAAATAAGGATTTAATGATAAAATATAGGGTTCATTATGGACGGAATATAAAGACTAATTTTAGTAGTAGTTTCATACATGGTATCCATCCAAAGGGGTTCTACCTGATAGATGTTACTAAGACGCTTGAAAGGTTAGAAGCTGCTGTCAAGCTTCTATCCAGGTATGAACCAGAGAATATCTTGATGCATTCCTCCAGGGATTTCGCGTTTAAAGGGTTGGAAGAACTTGGAAAGTTAACTGGTTTTAAAGTAAAGTATGGACGTTTCTTACCTGGTACACTAACAAACTATATTCTTGAACATAATGTCGATGCCCAAATCCTATTTGTTATTGATCATACATTTGACTCTCAAGCTGTTGATGAAGCACTCAAAATGAAGCTTCCTATTATATCCTTTGTAGATACAAATTCAGATGGTGAATATGTGGATCTAGCTATACCAGCTAATAATAAAGGTAAGTATTCTATCGCCGCTTTATTATGGAGTTTAGCTGTTCTATATCTTAGGGAGAAGGGTATCCTAAAAAGCGATGAAGTAATTAATAAGAGTATAGAGGACTTTATGGTGTCCCCTGAACATGCCCCGGCCATTTAGGAAGCCATATGTAGCAGGCTATTTCTATCCGGGAGAACGTGGAGAACTATTAAATGAGTTGGACCGTATCTTTAAGAGCGGTCGTGGTCCAGGTTTGGTCATCGATAAAAGATGGGCCGGTAAAAAGGTTTTAGGAGGTATCTTCCCCCATGCAGGCTATCAATATAGTGGTGAGATAGCTGCCCACGGATATGCAGCCTACTTTGGCTCCGGATTAAAGAAGCTTATAATCCTCATAGGCCCTAATCACCATGGATTGGGGGCCTCCATATCTGTTTATCCAGGAGGTGTTTGGGAGACTCCATTGGGGGTAGTTAAGGTAGATAAGGACTTCTCAAATATACTCTCAAGTTACAAAGGTTATATTGCCTTAGATGAACAGGGGCATAAATATGAACATTCTATTGAGGTTCATATACCTTTTCTACAGTACTTACATAGCCTTGGTAATAAAGAGTTTAGTATAGTGCCCATTACAATGCTCCTACAAGTATCTAATGCAGTTATTGAGCTTGGTGATGCATTATTAGAGACTTTAAAAAGCTATGATATTGACGATATATTTATAGTTGCATCAACAGATTTCACCCACTATGAATCCTCTGAAGAGGCTAGGTCTAAGGATGAAAAGGCTTTTGAATCAATAATTAATTTGGATTCTATATCCCTAATCCAGAATGTTTATGAGTATGACATATCCATGTGTGGATTTGGACCTACTGCTACACTCCTCTATATTGCTAAGAGGCTTGGTGGATATAAAGCTGAATTATTGAAATATGGTCATAGTGGAGAAGTTACTGGTGACGATTCAAACGTTGTCTCATATGCTACCTTCATAATCTATAAATAAAGTATATAATTACATCTTATATGGCATCATTTGTTAAAGCCAGTTCCCCGGCTAAACTTATATTAATGGGTGAACACTTTGTAGTTCATAATTCACATGCTATTTCCACAGCCCTAGACATACATGTAGATGGTATTATAATTGATGATGGAGGAGGATATATAGAGATAGAGTATCTAGATCATACCGAGAGGTATGACCTGTCAATAGATAATATAATTACGAGATTTATCAATTTCTTATGTAAAGAATATGGAGTTGATAGAAAACCCACTCTAAAAATTAAATATAATTTTCCGGTATCGGCTGGTCTAGGGTCTTCAGCATCCTTCGCCACAGTTGCTACTAAACTTTTCCATAAAATGTATACTGGAGAAGATCCATCTAAACATGTGATCTATAGATTCGGGTCTATATTTGAAAAAAGTGTTCATGGTAATCCATCTGGAATTGATTTATCAACAGTTGTTGAGGGAGGAGTTATCCTTTTTAAGAGGGGTGTAGGCGTAAAAGATAGAATGGAGTCACTTAATCTAGGTGACACAAACATTGTCGTCGTGGATTCAGGTGTAAAGAGATCCACGGGTAAACTTGTATCTCATGTAACATATAATTTGAATAGTCTCCCGGATAGAATTAGAGAAGGTCTAATCGATGTTGTAGACTCTGTTGTAAACCATGCATGGAGCTCAATTAGAAGGGGAGATATAAAATCTTTTTCAGAGGCTGTTAAGTCGAATCATTATCTACTCAAATATATAGGTGTATATAACAAGTGGTTGGATAGAATAGTGGATGATCTTATTGAATTGGGTGCATCTGCAGCCAAAGTTACTGGGGCAGGTGGCGGAGGATGTGTATATGGATTGGTGGATAAAACATTGGTTATGGATGTAAAGAGATACTTCGCTGATAGAGGTTATCGGGTTTATACTCCAAAGATTTATTTCTAGAATATTCTATTATAGGAGTTGATTATAATGGGTTTTGATGAAGATATAAATGTCAGGGATAGAAAGGTTGAGCATATAGATATTGTTCTGAAGGAGAGCCCCGAATATCATATATCGACATGGTTTGAATATGTATATCTTATACATAATTCACTTCCAGAATTATCTATAGACGATATTGATACACATCTAGACTTATTTGGATCTAGATTTGAATACCCTATATTGATTGATTCTATGACGGGTGGCGGTGAAAATACGGATAAAATAAATAGGGCTCTCGCTGAATTAGCCTATAAATATCAAGTGCCGATATCATGTGGAAGTCAGAAGGCATATCTAAAGTATCCAGAACTCGGATATACATATCGTGTTATGAGGGATGTATCTAAAGATCTATTTATAATTGGGAATATAGGTGGGCAGGATATAAGAAATAATCCGAAGGAGGTCGTTGATAAAATAGTCTCTCTCATAGAGGCCGACGCTCTAGCCATTCATTTGAATCCCCTTCAAGAATTAACCCAACCTGAGGGGGATAGAGACTTTAGAGGTGTTATAGATGCCATTGTAGAGGTGGTCGACTATCTAGATATACCCATAATTGTAAAGGAGACTGGAGCTGGAATGTCATATGAAGTAGCTAAATCCCTTGAAGCCGCTGGTGTATCAGCTATAAACGTTTCTGGGGCGGGTGGTACCAGTTGGTCCGCAGTTGAAGTCTTAAGAAGTAGACGTAGATTCCCTGAGCATCTAGGGATTGGGGATATATACTGGGATTGGGGGATACCTACAGCAGCATCTATAATTGAGACGGTTAACTCAGTGGATATCCCAGTTATAGCATCTGGAGGAATAAGATCCGGTTTGGATATAGTTAAATCTATAGTTTTAGGAGCTGAAATGGCTGGTTTAGCCTCCCCATTTCTAAAGGCTTTATCCAAGGGTATAGATTATCTGGATAAATATATGGAGAGCCTCATAATGCAGGTGAAGGTAGGTATGCTATTAACAGGATCTAAAGATCTTAAATCACTTAAAGAAGCTAGATATGTTTTATTGGGTCCACTTAAAGAATGGGTTGTCCAGAGAGGTGTATGGAGTGGATAAGAATAGAAACATTATTTTCTGGTCAAAATATGAGGAATATAGATCTATGATTAATGATTATATCAGGGAGGTCATATCCAAACTCTCCATCCCATCTAATTTAAGAGATGCATCATCTCATCTGATATTAAGTGGTGGTAAAAGGATTAGACCCATACTGGTATTGTCAGTCGTTGATTTATTAGGTGGTGAGACGGATCATGGGCTTCCAGTCGCTATTGCCATCGAGTTTCTTCATAATTTTACGCTTATACATGACGATATTATGGATCAGGATATGTATAGACGGGGGGTGAAGACGACACATGTATTATATGGCGTATCTAACGCTATCTTAGCAGGGGATTATCTATATAGTCTTGTGTTTAGGCTGGTCTCAGACTATTATAAAGGTGATGAGGCGCGTATACTAACTCAGTTACTTGCCCATGCCTCGGAGAATATCTGTATAGGACAGGCTATGGATATTGAACCTGAGAAACATGTTACTAACATGGATGATTATATAAAGATGGTATATCTAAAGACAGCATCACTTATAGAGGCATCTACAGCCAGTGGGTCGGTTGTAGCTGGGTTCCCTGATTTATTAGATAAATTTAGGGAGTTGGGGCGGTCTATAGGTATTGCATTTCAGGTTGCAGATGATATACTTGGGCTGGTGGGGGATCCATTTAAGACGGGTAAACCAGTTGGTAATGATATTAGGAATGGTAAGAGAACCCTCCCAATACTATACACACTTGATAAGTTGGACGGTGATGAATATCGGTTTTTCATGTCCGTATTTGGTTCTGGAGATGCGGATGAAGCATCTGTTAGAGAAGCTATTAATATTGTCGAGAGGTATGGAGGTATAGAATATGCTAGAAATTTTATGATTAAATATTCTGATATGGCGTTAAATATTATAGATATGTTTGATGAGTCTGAAGCAAAGAATTTCCTTATACATCTCATTAAATATATCGTCTCAAGGGATAGATGATGGATTTTGATGTAGAACTTATACGTAGATATGCTGCAGAGAATAAAATTAAATTTGGTAGAGCCTCTTCAAAGGCGGTTATTGGTAAGGTTATAGCATCTATGCCTGAGTATAAGACTAGGGTTAGAGAGCTTATACCAGTAATTGAGAGGGTTGTCGAAGAAATAAACTCCATGTCCATTGAAGATCTCAAAAGATACTATAGTCCACCGGTGAAGAAGAAGGTTAAAGAAGAGTTTAGACTGCCTCCACTCCCGAAAGCTGTAGAGGGTATGGTGTCCACTAGATTTGCGCCAAACCCTGATTTTGTCTTACACCTCGGCTCTCTAAGACCACTTATACTCTCATATGAATATGCTAAGATGTATAATGGCAAGTTTTATATACGGTTTGAAGATACAGATCCAAAGACTAAAAGGCCTGAACCAAGGTTTTATGAAGCTATAAAGAGGGATGTTGAGTGGCTAGGTATTAAACCTGATAAGTATATATATCAAAGTGATAGGCTGGAGCTATACTATGATGTGGCTAGAACACTCATTGATAGGGGATATGCCTATGTATGTCTATGTGAACGGGATGTGTTTAAAAAGTATGTATATAATGGTTTAGCCTGTCCCCATAGAGGACAGTCCATAGAGGATAACCATGAACTATTCGATAAGATGTTGAACCGCTTCTTTAATGAGGGTGAAGCCGTCCTAAGAATTAAAACCGATTTAAATCATCCGAATCCATCGGTACGTGATTGGCCAGCCCTAAGGATAATCGATACCGAAACTTACCGGCATCCGAGGGTATATGACGAGTATATAGTTTGGCCGCTCTACAACTTCTCCTGTGCCATCGATGATTATATGATGGGGATAACACATGTTTTAAGGGGTGCAGAGCATAGGGTTAATGAGGTTAAGCAGAGCTATATCTTTAGATATATGGGTTGGGATCCGCCAGAGTATATCCATCATGGTAGAGTGGCGATTCCAGAGGGGATCCTAAGTAAATCAAAGATTTTAAAGGGTATTAGAGAGGGGTTATATACTGGTATTGACGATCCAAGATTGGCTACTTTACCTGCATTGAGGAGGAGGGGTTTCCACCCTAAAGCATTGTATAACGTTATTCTTAAGACTGGTCTATCATCATCTAACACGACGATCGATTTTTCTATGTTGGCTGCAGAGAATAGGAAGGTTATAGATAGGGAGGCGAACAGGTATTATGGGGTTAGAAATCCTAAAACCGTATATATCTATTTAATGGATGACGTAGAAGTTAAGATTAGAGTCCATCCAGACCATCCTGAAAGAGGCTATAGAATATTTAGGTTATATAGGGGTGAGAATTATATCTATATAGATTTTGAAGATGAAAAATATTTGGAGTATGGAGCTTTGATAAGGCTAATATCGCTGGGTAATTTTAGGGTGGGGGAGGAAACTTTAGAGTTTATAAATAACGATGTCTCATGGGCTAAAGAAAGGGGTATCCCATTTATCCATTGGATTCCAGTAGAGCGTGTATTGGAAGCCGAGTTTATATATCCAGGGGTTATATATAGTGGATATGTAGAGGCTAATGTTCTAGGTGTGCATGTAGATGATGTTATACAGCTAGAGCGGCTTGGATATTTTAGGGTGGAGGATGATGACATCCCATTTAGATTTATATTTGCCCATAGATAGGTATAGCCTACCTAGAATCTTTTAAATACAATGGATATAAACCATTTAAGATAGAGGTGAGGTGGCTATGGCTACTCTTCCATTTGAAACATTTGAACTACCAGATGAATATATCGAGGCCGCCTATGAAGCCCTTAAATATGCTCTTGATGTTAAAGGGTTGAAGAGGGGTACTAATGAGACTACAAAGGCTATTGAGAGGGGACAAGCTAAACTAGTCTATATTGCATTGGATGTAGACCCTCCTGAGATAGTCGCTCATCTACCACTTCTATGTATGGAGAGGAAGACCCCATATATCTTTGTGCCTTCTAAACGGGAGTTGGGTAGGAGAGCTGGTCTCGAGGTGTCGGCAGCGTCAGTAGCCATTGTAGACCCAGGTGAAGGGTCAAAACTTGTTGAAGAGATCATTGGTTATTTAAAGAGGCAGGGCTATTTCCAGGGTTGATAAGCCATGTCTGAAGAGAAAGATAAATATCCTTATAGAGAAGATATAACTCCAGCTGAAGTTATACAGATAGTTGGTAGAACAGGTATGACTGGAGAGGTTACACAAGTTAGAGTAAAGATATTGGCTGGTAAGGATAGGGGGAGGGTAATAACTAGAAATGTCCTTGGACCAGTAAGGGAGGGAATGATTTTAATGTTGAGGGAGACTGAGAGGGAGGCTAGGAAGTTGAGGTAGATGTTCATGCCTTCAAAGAGGATCTGTAGTTTCTGTGGCGGTGATATAGAGCCTGGGACAGGTATAATGTATGTCCTAAATAATGGCATTATATACTGGTTTTGTAGTAGGAGATGTAGGAGAAGCATGTTAGATTTTAGAAGGGATCCGAGGAAGTTTAAATGGACCCTTAAATATGTGAAGGGGGGTATTAAGAGGGGATGAATGAATATACACTTGTCTTCCTAAAACCTATTACATTGAGGCGGGGATTGGTTGGTGAGATTATATCTAGGTTTGAGAGGAAGGGGCTTGAGATAAAGGCGCTCAAAATGATTGATATGTCTAGAGATATTGCTGAGGAGTTCTACTCTATACATAGAGGGAAACACTTCTTTAAAGAACTTGTTGAGAGTTTGGAGGGTAATAAGATTATTGCTATGGTGTTATATGGAAGATCCGCTATAAAAGTTGTTAGAACAATTATTGGCTCTACAGATCCTATAGAGGCTTTACCTGGTACGATAAGGGGTGACTATGGATTGGATATAACAGAGAATCTTATACATGCATCCGATTCGAGAGAGAGTTTTGAGAGGGAGGTAAGGATTCTATTTCCCGAGTTGAAACTAGAGCATCTAAATACCTAATACTTAATACTATAGAATTTAGTATCTACTATATACTCATATCCACAGTTATTACATTGTTAAGACAATTTATTTGATGTTAATATAACTTCATTGATTGGATATATCCATTAAAGACATTTGGAGGGATTTGAAGTGCCTAATTCTGGTGATGGGAAGATATATAGACAGCCTATTATTACGGTTTTGGGTCATGTAGATAGTGGTAAATGTATAGGTGGGGAATCTATTTTAGATGGGTCATATATAACAATAAGAGAGTTATATGAGGCTTATCTGGTTGGGGATGTCAAGTATTATGTTAAATCTTTCAACCTTGATAAAATGGAGTATATATATAATTTAGTTGATAGTGTCGTCAGGGAATCGGTGGATAAAACCTATATATTTAGATTTTCAAATGGATCTTCAATTGAGGTATCGCCTGAACATAAATTCCTGGTATATAGAGATGGTGGAGTATTTGAATATGTAGATGCTGCATCCCTACGTGAGGGGCACCACATCGTTGCATATCAAGGGGATATTGAAACCTATATATATGGTTTCAAACTCTCTCTTACAAAGGTAGAATCCATAAAACGATGTTTCACACATAAATATCTCTATGATCTCAGGAGTCCAGGATATAATAATTATGTGGCTGAAGGTATAGTTGTACATAACACTTCACTACTCGATAAAATCAGAGGTACAGCTGTTCAGCATAGAGAAGCTGGTGGTATTACCCAGCATATAGGTGCTAGTCTATTCCCCAAAGAAACTTTAAAGAGTATCTGTGGACCCTTACTTAATAAGTTTGGGTTTGAAATAAATATTCCAGGTTTATTAGTTATAGATACTCCGGGGCATGAAGTATTCTCAAATCTTAGGGTTAGAGGGGGATCCGCATCAGATATTGCTATATTGGTTGTAGATATTACAAAGGGGTTCCAGCCTCAGACTCATGAGAGTATACAAATCCTAATCTCTAGAAAGACTCCCTTTCTGGTAGCAGCTAATAAACTTGATTTAATATATGGATGGAGGTCAAAAGATACAATCTCATTCTTGGATTCGGTTAGACATCAGGATAAGGATGTTCTTCTGAGGCTTGAGGAACAGATTGCATATATTATATCAGCCCTTAATACATATAGATTTGACGCTGAACGCTTCGATAGAATTAAAGATTTTCGGAAGTCGGTAGCTATAGTACCGGTAAGTGCCAAGACTGGGGAGGGTATCCAAGAACTCTTAACAATACTTATAGGATTGGTCCAACGATATCTAATGGGTAGGTTGGAGGTTGACCTCTCTAAGCCAGGATATGGAACTATTCTAGAGATATCTGAAGAGCCTGGTCTTGGGACTGTTGTAAGGGCTATTCAGATTGACGGGGTAATTAGGGTTGGGGATACATTTCTTAGTCTAGGTAGGGATGGTATTATAGAGACTAGAATCCGTTCAATACTTATGCCAGCCCCTTTAGATGAGCTTAGGGATCCTAGGAAGCGGTTTAAAAATGTAAAGATAAGTTATCCAGCGTCTGGGATAATCATATCTGCACCTAATCTAGGAAGTATATATGCGGGCTCACCCTTCTATAGTATTAAAGATCAATCAGGAGATGCTATTCAGGAGTTTGTTAGGAAACTGTCTGAGGAGGTTTCAGGGATAAAGATAGAGTCTGATATTGTTGGGGTAGTTGTCAAGGCTGATACCCTTGGAACACTGGAAGCTATAGTTACTCAATTATCGAAGAAGGGTGTCCCAGTTAGAAGGGCTGACGTAGGATCGGTATCGAAGAAAGACGTTATAGAGGCTGGAATTGTTAAAGATAAAGATGTCCTTAAGGGGGTTATTCTAGCGTTCAACGTTGATATTCTTCCAGAGGCATATGAGTTAGCTAGGTCTAAAGAGATCCCTATATTTAGAGGGGAGATCCTCTATAGAATTATCGATGACTACTATACATGGGTAGATAAATATGTAAGGTCTACTAGAGAGAGATTATTTAAGTCTCTAGTTAAACCGGGTAAGGTTGAGGTGTTAAGTGGATACATCTTTAGAAGGAGTAGGCCAGCCATATTCGGTGTAAAGGTTTTGGGTGGTGAGATAAGACCTCGTCAACGACTTATAAATAGGGATGGAAAGGTTGTTGGGACTATACATCAGATCCAGAGTATGGGTAGACCCATTGGTGTAGCTAATAGGGGTATGGAGGTTGCTATAAGTGTTAGGGAGGCTGAGGTGGGGAAAGACTTTAGTGAGGGGGATATCCTATATATCTATATTCCTGAGGAGGATGCAAAGACATTATTAAAAGAGTTTATACATGAATTAGCCAGTGACTATCTTGAGTCTCTAGAGGAGTACATCGATATTATGAGGAGGAGGAACCCACTCTTTGCAAGAGGCTAGATAAACTATATATTTGATATCCCCATCTAAATCCTCCAGAAATCTAACCGAGAAAATAATACATGGTATTATATCAATTTTTTCACACAACAGGTTTGTTAGGAGATTCAAGTGAGATAGGGCTATTAAGATTTTATTATAGTCGTCATATAACGATCTATTGTTATTTGGTTCACACTTTGATACATCTTTTGTATCCAATCTATTTAGTTATTGAAAATTATAAATGTTGTATAATGTCATATACTCTATATAACTATGTAAGCCTTAATATATGTCATAGGTTAAATGAGATGGTTAGGATGGGTGGTGTATAATGGTTAAGTTCAAGTTGAACATATCTAACCCTAAAGATGGAACCGCATATACGATGGAGTTGGATGAGCCGGAGAGTCTAAATCTGGTTGGGAAGAAGATTGGTGATGTGATAGATGGGGGGTTAATAGGTCTCCCCGGTAAGAAACTTAGGATAACGGGGGGTTCAGACAACTCTGGTTTTCCTATGAGACCTGATGTTCCAGGTGGGGTTAAAAAATATATTTTAACTGGTAGAGGTGTAGGTCTAAAACTTATCAAGGGTAAGACGGTAAGGGGTTATAGGAGGAGAATATTGGTAAGGGGTAATATGGTGACACCTGAGATATACCAGGTTAATATGGTTATTGTGGATGATGGAGGTTGATATGGTGGAAACATATAGAGAGTTATCGATACCTAGACAGCCGGAGATGAATATAGGTACTGCAGGTCATGTAGATCATGGTAAGACATCTATTATCCAGGCTTTGACCGGGATCTGGACGGCTGTCCATAGTGAAGAGTTGAGGCGTGGTATAACTATAAAGATTGGATATGCCGATATGCCTATATATAGGTTTTCAGATGGGGAGTCGGAGATTTACTGGTCTAGACCCTATATAGATGGCCAACATGGTGAGTTGGTAAGGGTTTTAAGCTTTATAGACTGCCCCGGTCATGAAAGCCTTATGGCTAATATGTTGTCTGGAGCCGCTGTTATGGATGGGGCTATGCTTGTAATAGCTGCTAATGAGCCTGTGCCAAGGCCTCAGACGAAGGAGCATGCAACGGCTTTGGAGCTCCTCGGTGTAGACGATGTGGTTGTTGTCCAGAATAAAATTGATCTAGTATCTAAGAAGGAGGCATATGAGAATTATGAGGCTATAAAAGAGTTTCTCTCCACGACAAGATTCGCCGATGCACCTATAATACCTATATCATCTATACACCATGTAAATCTACATTATTTGGTTGAGGCGTTATACAAATATATTCCTAAACCTGATAAGGATCCTAGTAAACCACTTTTAATGTATGTAATAAGATCTTTTGATGTGAATAGGCCGGGAACTAGCTATAAAGAAATTGTTGGAGGTATTTTGGGGGGAGCTATATTAGAGGGTATGATTAAAGTTGGTGATGAGATCGAGGTCTCCCCAGGATATATCTATAAAGAAGGTGGTCGTATACGTAATCAACCTTTATATGCAGAGGTACTCTCTCTAAACAGTGGAAAATTAGATCTTAAGGAGGCTTCACCCGGTGGTTTAATAGGTGTCCAGACAGATTTGGATCCGTCTCTCACTAAGTCTGATGGGATGGTTGGGAATATAGTTGGTAGACCCGGAACTTTACCAGATGTACTTTATGAAGTGACGCTTGATGTGAGACTCTTCAAATATGTAGTTGGGACAAATGAGACGATCATGGTTAGACCTATTCAGAGGGGGGAGGCATATAGATTAAATATTGGGCCAGCGACTACATTGGGTATTGCTATAGACGTTAGAGGTGAGTCAGTAACATTTAAATTGTCAAGACCCGTCATAGCGGATGATGGATGGAAATCCGCTATTGCAGCTAGATATGATAATAAATGGCGGTTGGTGGGTGTGGGCGAGGTTGTATAGGAGGGAATATCTCTTTGTATGTGATACAAGCTTCTTGATTGCCCTTGTAGAGAAGAAACTTTTTGGTCAGATGATAGAGAGGTATCGACCATTAAAGCTTCTCATACCTGAGTCTGTAATGCAGGAGATTAGTAGATTCCCGAGGTCAGGAGGTAAATATATGAAGATAAAGGCTTTATATAAGATGATGGAAATCCATAAAGACCTTTTCAAGACTGTTCCATCCAAATCTTTTAAGCCGGATAAAGATGTTTTGGAGGTGGCTAAAGAGGTTGATGGGATTGTTGCAACATGTGATGGAGAGGTTAGGAGGCGGGCTAAGGAGTCGGGATTAAAAACTATGTTTATATTAGATTCTAAGCTATATATAAATTAGTAGTTACATTTAATATTCTAACATGTAGCTCCTATAGTGTGGTGGGTATAATGTTCTATAGATATAGAGTTGTAGATATTGTAAATATAAAGCCTAAAATGTTTAGGGAGGATCTGCAGGAAGCTGCTTGGAGACAGCTTAGAGATAAATATGTCGGTCTCCCCCATAAAGACCTTGGATATGTTATTATGATATCAAGACCTAAAGTAGATACTTTTGGTAAGATTATAGCTGAGGATGGCTCTTCAAATCATAAGGCTGAGTTCTATGTATATTCATTTAAACCTGTTAAGGGTGAGGTTTTAGAGGGTACAGTCGTTGAGATACAGAATTTCGGTGTATTCATTAGGATAGCCGGTGCAGATGCATTAGCCCATAAATCTGTTTTGATGGATGATGTTGTAGATATAAACCGGGTTGAGAAGATGGTTATAGGTAGGAAGTCGAGACGTATATTGAGGGTGGGTGATGTTGTTAGGGGTAGGGTTGTAGATGTTGCGTTACCGAAGAAGAATTCCCTTATGAAGATAGCCCTATATATGAAGAGTCCATATCTTGGTAAGATAGAGTGGATTATGGATAACATATATGGTCAGAAGGTGGAAGCCGGTGGCGAGGAGAAGTAGGGCGTTTAAGGCGTGTGCCCGTTGTAGAGCAATAAATGATAGGAAGGCTAATACATGTTGGAGCTGTGGATATAACGTATTTACATCTAGATGGGATGGATTAATAATTATAATCTCTGAGGAATCCCTCCTGAAGGATATTGTAGGGGTTTCTAGGCCTGGATATTATGCAATCAAGGTATTATGATGTTAGACATTATATCGAGGTATCGGCTAA
>DQVL01000025.1 GCA_015661745.1 Thermoprotei archaeon
AATCTTTATGGATGGATATAATTAAAAATAATTCTTTTATAATTGTTCTAATGGCTCTGGGTTTTGAAGAGGAATATAAGAATGCATATGAATATTCGGAAATCGATAAAATAAAGGATCTACCTATAGGGTATCCATCCATATTAATAATAACCAGTAAACTTCATTTCATGGAGAGGGAATATATAGATAAAATATTGAGGAGGAGACATAGATGAAAGAAGATTTAGATCCTATTAAAAAGACCCTCCTAAAAAAGCACTATTTGAATTCGATACCAAATATTAAAAAAAATGGAGATATAGATAGAATATTAGATTTAATTCCCAGGGAATATATTGATGCGGCAGTAAATTATCTAGTCTCCAATGGTCTGATAGATGAGGATGGCGGTATCACAAATAAAGGTAGGAAATATATAAAGGTAGGATTAGTTGGGGGGGTATTCGATATTCTCCACATTGGACATATACATTTATTGAGGGAAGCCAAGGATAGGGTCGATGTATTAATAGTAGTAATAGCCACAGATGATACCGTCAAAAAGATGAAGAATAGAGAACCATTACATACCCAAGAATGGAGAAGAGAGGTAATAACCTCCCTTAGATATGTCGATGCAGCCATCATAGGAGATGAGAAAGAATTTAGAATACCCTTGATAAAGGTAAATCCTGACGTAATAATATTAGGTTATGACCAGAAAATTCCACCTGGAATTTCCGGAGACGACTTAAAATACAGAGAAGTTGTTAAACTTAATCTTAAAATATATGACGTGAAAACAAGTAAAATAATTGAGAAGCTAAATCTCCTATAACTTTCACTACTTATTCAAATATACAACAATCTTAATAAGATCACCATCTGATAATGAAAGCTTGCCCCTGAGATATATAGGGGCGATAACCTCCAACATCTCAAATCCATATATAGACCGCTCAGCATAGATTACCGCGCCATCCTCACTATCATTAATTTTTGCCTTAAAAGCCCATACATCGCCAAAAACTCTTTCTTTAGTCCTGAACCCTTTTATATGATATCCACTAAGCCTCCTTAGCAATCGATTCTGAGATATATAATATGGATTATTTAATTTCACATTTAAAGTTCCTGGATAAGGAGTGAAGCCCAAATACTTTTCAAACTGGAGAATATAGCCTCTCCTACTCATGTAATAGGCCCCTTCACCAAGGCCCGTGGTTACATAGCCTTCAAATATGAATTCACCTGGATGAGAATATGCATCATTTATATATTTAATATAATCTTCTATCTCACTTAAACCCTTTTCAGTTATCCTAATCCATAAAGTCCTTTCAACATATCTCTTATCAATATACTCTAATTTATATAGTTCATTTATAATTCTTGAAGCGCTTTGCTGACTAACACCAAAAAACATTGCTAACTCGTTAGTTGGGGACCTAATATATCTTGTTCCAGCCCCCAATTTATATAGATCAACAAGATATGTTCTGATCAACCTTATATTCATCGCCCAACACATCCATAAATATAATCACTCTTCACCCTTTCTAATATAGACCGCATTCTATCCGACTTCCTTTTATGATCTCTATAAAGGTAGTTACCGATCTGTGATATATAGAATTCCATATAGATCTCTTCACATAATTGAATTATTTTAAGTGCCTCCACACAGTTTGAGTCGGATATAGCTTTCTGAGCCAGCCTCAAAAGTTCACCCATTAAATCTACATAGCCATCCAATACTATTCTGGGATCAATCTCCCCAATATAGCTTAATAGTGATGAATCCCTAGAAACTATTGAATAGAGTAGTATAAGCTCGACATATTCCTTTAGAGGGTCATATAAAATTCTACTCAATATATCATATTCATCTTCTCTCAATGTAGCCATTACATCGACGATTTTACTATTTATAATTTTTATTTGACTATCAAGTTTATTATATTCACCTTTATAGATCATTTTAAACCCATTCCTAATCATGACACTAATTTCCCTAGAGACATGTATCATCCTCTCTCTTACTGGATCAATTGTTTCCTGGGTCAACATAAGACTTTTTAATGCATCCCTAAGAACTTCTAATATCTTAGTTTCAACATTCCAATCTCTATTCATAATTCTCATTATTCAAAATTAAATCGTCATAAAAGATTAATCGTTTTTTCAAGCACTCCATCTTTTGATATATATACAGTATCTATTGAATATCCGGTTAGAACATCTCTCTTGGCTACAGATTTAAATACATTTATAACTAAATCCTCGAGAGACTCCAAATTTGTTAGTGATTCATATCTAGACTCAATTATACCAATGGCTGTTTCGGCTCCACTCCCTATAGCAACATACTTATCAGACATTATAGACCCCAATGAATCTAGGGAATAAAGTTCGGGACCCTTATTTACACCACCAACCAGAAGCTGTGTATAGTATGGTAGAGCCTTATTGCTATATAGGACCACTGATACCAACTTTGCAATGGGTTTAATACCTAACTCCCTCCCAATATTCACCCTTCTAGTACCTATTACATACCTAATATTCCTAACAAGCCCCTGCATGTCCGCTATCAAACCAGCAGCAGCTAAATAAACATTATCTACAATCTTGTATACCTTTTTAACCTCATTACTAAATGCTAGGCTACCCAACAAATACATCTTATCACTAGCAAGTATTACATAATTATCTGTTTTTACACCTATAGCAGTCCCCCCTAAATATCCATATGACATGTAACCACCTTCACATCATAAATAATTAACCTACCCCTATAAAGTATCTGGCATATGATACACCACTAAATATAGTGTATAAATATTTATATGTGGAATGAATCCATGGGAGAGGATTAAGCCACCCCTTAAAACAGATGATATTGAAGAGATAGGATTTCGTAAAGCATCTAGAGAGGCAAATAAAATACCATACAAATCTAAAATTGAGACTCCAAAGAGAAGAGAGATGATCCGCGTTAAAATACTATATAAATTTATACATATGAATCTATCAAGATCATTAAGGATATTGGATGCATATTTTGAAGCGCATCAATTCTATAAAGATTTAATTAGAATATACTTTCCAGAGAATGAGATAAAAAGGATACATAAAAGGATATACAACTTAATACGGACATTAGAAGATATTAAAAATGAATATATTGACAAGATAAATAATACGTATTCACCAGAGGATATGAAGAAATTTAGGAGAGTAGCACAAGGAAAATTTGCTACCTTTCTACGCAGGATAAAATCAGATATCGAATTCGTGATAGACCTCCATAGATATGCTAGTAGACTCCCCTCAATAGATGTAGAAACTATGACGTTTTTAGTTGCTGGACCACCAAATACTGGAAAATCAACTCTAGTGAACATCCTTTCATCCGCTAAAATAAAGACGGCTGAATATCCTTTTACAACGAAGAATATACATGTAG
The DNA here is from genome assembly GCA_015661745.1 of Thermoprotei archaeon. Classification (GTDB taxonomy): domain Archaea; phylum Thermoproteota; class Nitrososphaeria; order Geothermarchaeales; family JDFR-13; genus SZUA-1514. The sequence goes on from DQVL01000025.1 coordinate 3,452, forward strand.
GACATATTCAATATAGGTATCTTAATGCACAGATAATAGATACACCGGGGCTTCTTGACAGAAGTTTAAATGAACGGAACGAGATCGAATTAAAAGCGATTTACGCATTAAAGAACTTAGCAGGAGATATACTATATATGTTTGACGTGTCAAACAATGCCTACTATCCAATATCAAATCAGATAAATATCTATAGAGAAATACAGAGAGAATTTAATGATAGATATATCATCCCAATAGCAAACAAAATAGATTCTATTGATAAAGACAAGATTATTGAACTAGAAATGAATTTTGGAGATGAGTTATTTTCAATTTCATGTATAAAGAGGGAAGGGATAGATAGGTTAAGGAGGTTCCTGACTGAGCGGATGGAGAAATACTATCTAGAAAGAGTCAGACGGTAGAATCCATCTAAACCATCAACCTTTATCTTTATATCTTCAAAGAAGAGCTTTGAAACGTATAAAGCTGAATCAACATGTTTTGTATATTCCTCTATACCGACATCAATATCTTCACCAGATAAAATGGCTAATGGAATAATCATGTCAGCTAAGTGTCTATCTATAGCCGAACCAATGTTTAACCATTTAAACATTTTATATACAGCATCTTCAGCAACCATTTCCGCTGGTTTCCCCCGCTCCCCCAATGAATCGCCTCCTCCAGCCAATAAATCATCATAACCTACAACCACGATTGAGGTTCCAGGATCTAGACTATCTATACAATATTCATCTAGGACCTTAATTGATACATCATCCCCTAATCTATTCCTTAAATGCTCAAGAACGGTTTCTCTCTGTCTATCTAAAATATGTCTAGGCAGTTTACATACAACATTTTTAACAATAATATTAGTTAAATTACCTCTATAGAGTCTCTTAAAACCTCTCCAGTTAGCTGGTTCAACATATACTTTAACTCTACCTCCACCTCTTGGATAAAAGCCTCTCCGTAAAACCTTAATCTCGATGTTTCCACCAAAAACCTCAACTAGTTTTGAATATACAAACTCCATATATGAGATGGGCGGACTCCACTTAACATCAGTTCCACCTATAATCTCAAAATCTGAGGGAGAGTCCACATTTAGGAGGGGAGGTATCAGAGACTGTAGGAGTAATGATATAGACCCTGCAGTACCTATGTCAAACCTCCCATTTACGGGTTTGGGGGAGCGGAATCGCATTCTGACATTGGTTGACCCCACCCGTAAACCAATAACTTGCCCACCAAATATATCCCTCATCAATCTAAGCAGTGTATAGTGCTGAGGCCTCAAACCAGGATTGGGTCTATTTGCTCTAATGTTAATTACATAAGTATCTTTTCCAGATATTAATGAGTAGAGTGCTGCATATCTAAGAATCTGTCCCCCACCTTCTCCATACGACCCATCTATTGTTACTCCATACATCTCTCTTTGACAATTAGATTATAACGGTACGCTACTATAAAGCTTCATTTATCATATATTGCTAAAGAGATTTATTCGGGTCTTACCCTAACTATTTTCTTTTTTCCCAAGAAATCCCAATATTCTATAGTTACCCCAGAATCTAACTTACTTCTCAATTCTTCATCTTCAGGTAGAGGCGCTTCAAAAACCTCATAAGTTTCTAAATCCATTAATTGAATCGAATCTGTAACAGCAACAATTTGTGCACGACCCTTCTTTATAATTGGAACCTCAACCCTCGTGTCAACCGGACCCACAACACTCCTTTTCACCCCATCAAAGATACCTATAGCCACAACTCTTGCCTGTGCACTACCATGTTTACCTTTTTTACTCTTCGTTATCTCTATGACCTTACAAGGCTCCCCATCAATAATTACATAACTACCCTTCTTTAATGCTCCCAAATCTTTATAATCAATACTCATGATAATTAGTATCTATTGAATATGTAAATAAAGCTAGTTAATAGGCTTTGTTAATATATCGAATATATATTTTATACGGATGGGTTTGGATCATGAAGACTAGATCTAACCTTATAAAGGGGGTCACAATATATATTCCGGATAAAAACGAGAATATCGTAAACGTTTTAAACGGTCTTATAGAGAGATTGGACCAAGAAAATGTTAAAATTTATGATATAATTAAGATAAAAGAAGTATTCGATGATATAAATCTATTAAGTGGTCAGATCCCACAACTAGAATCTAGAGGGGATTTAGCCATAGCTATTGGGGGAGATGGAACTGTATTAAAGACTCTTTTGATGGTAAGAGATAAGGAGATGCCGATTCTTGCAATAGGTCTTGGAGAATTAAATTTCATGTCTTCTACAGATAAAACTTCATACCTAGAAGACTTAGATAAATTGTTTCAAGGCAGATTCTACATAAGAAGTGAGATGAGGTTAGATGTTAAAGTGTCAGATACGGAGCTGGAAATTCCACCAATCCTCAACGAAGTTTTATATCATTCATCAAAAATCGGTAAGACACTTTTACCGATAGTAAAAATTAGGATGCGTAATTATGTGGAATACCTATGGAGTGTAAAATCAGATGGGGTACTCGTCTCAACACCAATTGGGAGTACAGCATATTCATATGCAGCAGGGGGGCCAATACTCGATACGGATCTAGAGGCGATTGTAATAACACCCTTAACACCAACCACAAAGATACCGTCATATGTTGTAAACCCGGATACAAAAATATTTTTAACTGCAGAAAGATTGCGGAGCAACCCATCAATTGTATTAGATGGACAAGTCATTATAGATTTAGACTGGACCCAAGAAGTAGAAGTTAGTAAGTCATCTAAACCTGCACATATAATTACATTTCAAAAAAATACAAATATGATTAGGATGAAGAGAGTAGCAGAGAGGTATGGTGGTGTCAGAGAATAGAATTATATGTATAGTTGATACATCGCTATTATTATTCGGCACTCTTATACTAAGAGATGATATTAGATATGTAACCTCACCTAAAGTGTATAGTGAAGTATATAAAAATCGTTTAAAAAGAGAGGTTTTAAATGTCTATATTACCACTAAAAGATTAGAGGTTGAGGATCCTGAAGAAGAATTTTTAGAAGAGGTATTGAATATAGCAGGAAAAATTGGGGAACTAGAAAAATTATCACCCGCTGATATTGACATCCTAGCATTAGCTATAAAATATAGTAGAGAAAATAAGGTAGTAGTATTCACAGATGACTATTCTATACAAAATATATTGGAAAATCTGGGGATCGACTATATACCTATAAGAAGAAAGATAAAATATAGAGTCAGAAGATGGAGATACACCTGTCTAAAATGTGGAGAAAAATTCTTAAGTAATATAAGGATATGTCCTGTATGCGGAGGGAACATAGCTAGAAGTAGATACATGTCTTGAATACTTTCACTAATCACCCCCTCCCAATACAATACATCACTATAATATAGATTTTCCAACAAAGATTGTATTGGGAAGATCATGAGTGTATTCAAGAATAAAACAACGTTAATGCCCGACTATATCCCTCCAGAAATACCTCACAGACATGAGAAATTCCTGGAAATAATGGAATATTTTAAGCCTATTATCGAGGGAGATGCATATTTCGAACATGTATTTATCATTGGAAATACAGGAACGGGAAAAACTTTGGTGGCAAGATATTTAGAGCGATACATACAATCGTTAAAAAATAGGAGGGTTGATGTAATATATATCAATGCACGATTCGAGAGAATACCTGGTAATATAGTTAGGAAACTGTTAAGATGGATAAATCCATTTGCCCCAGATAGAGGATATTCTGTGGAGGATATATACATGTATTTCCTTGAGATGCTATACAAAAATAACCGTGGCGTCCTATTAATTCTTGACGACTCTGACCATCTCTTCGAGAAATATGCTGAATTTATCTATAAACTTGGGAGGGTTCATGAAATAGGCATTATAAATAGGCTTTCGATACTCTTCATATTAAGGAGTAATTCATCATTAAATAAAGCAGATCTATGGGCAATAGGGGGACTTAGAAAAAACGTTGTATATTTTGAGGACTATGGGTATGAAGAATTAGTTGATATACTGGATTATAGGGCGTCACAAGCCTTTAAAAACGGCGCTATAGATGAGGGTTCTATCGAGACAGCAGCTGATATAGCAGCTACATATAATTATAATGCTAGATATGCAATAGAGCTGCTACTTAAGGCGGGGATGATAGCTGATAAGAAGGGGGAGAAGATAGTTACTGCAGAGCATATAAGATTAGCTAGATTTGAAGTCCCACCCTCCTTTACATACGAGGATATGAAGGCGCTTACACTACACGAAAAAATGATTCTATATGCTTTATCCGAGATATTAGCTAATGGAGAGAAATCATTTACAACCACCGGTGAATTAGAACGTAAATATAGGGAGGTAGCTAAATACTTTGAGGTTACCCCTGTGGGGCATACATGGTTCTGGAAAATGATTGATACACTCAATGCCTTTGGAATAATATCTAAGAGGTTATCATCCAAGAAATTCAGAGGAAGAACTACATTAATAGGGTTACCCTCCTTCTCAGCAACCATCTTATTAACTAAGCTTCAAGAGATGATAGAAGATGAAATCATTAAAAGTATTGAGTAACAGACCCAGTAATTTAATAAACCGTATTACCATCCTAAAGATCCTAGAAGAGATTACATTTAATGAATATGTGACAAAGACCTACTTAATACGTAAACTAAAGTCAAGACATGATGTAATATCTACCTATTTAAATTATTTGGAGAATCGTGGAATAATAAAACCAATAAAATCATTTAAAATTACTCTCTATACATTTAAAGAAGATAGTAGAGAAGCATTATTAATAAAGGAATTTATCTCTAAATGGACCTCCGAAAATCCTCGAAGTATCCCCTAGATGTCGATAGATATTTCTCCACTACATCATCTGAATAAAGACATTCATCACATAAACATGTAGTGACATCTTTTAAACATACATCAGTAAAGCTACACTTCTCACATTCTATATTTTTATCACAAATAACACATTTAACCATCGGAGTTAGTATTAAACCCATTCGAATAAGGATTTTATTTAGATTAGTTAGTGCGTAGTAGTCCCTAACTATAAAACCTTTTCCCCTTTCATATTCGACGCCCTTTATTCTCACTATATCTTTGAATAAATTACCTAGACGTCTTCTAATTTGAAATGGCTCTCCATACCTAATCGTTTGATACTCCATATTTCTTCACCACCTTTAACTTGTCATCTAATCCATAGATCTTAAGGGTCCAATTCAGGAGATTCTCATATTTTGGATTAGATAAAACCGCTACTAAAAGGCTTTCGAAGAAGAATTTTCTTTTAGACTCATGTAACCTATTACCATATTTATTTAATAACTCTTCTAGTTCAACGCGTATATCTTTATTAAGAACATAAGTATACAATCTATACTCTGGAATCCTTCCGTCATATACAGCGCCCCATCTATTTGATTGGTATACTATCCATGAGAGTATCGCTGAAAAATATTTCATTAGGAAATAGGCCCGATTCCGTTTAATCATGCCATTTATCATATCTAAAATAGATATGTGCTCAAGGAGATTAGCCCTTCTATCAGGCTTTATAACTGGTGATCGGGTGATGATATCAAAATAGATATATAGTACATCTTCCCAGTGATTAGAATTGGAATCTAATAATGTCTTTATTTCTTGCTGATTAGATAAAGAAGATATTCTACGGAGTAAAACATCTATAGGCATATTCTCAAAAGGATTCAATATAACATTTATATCTCCTCCAACATGTACAGTATATAAAATGTTAATAGCTAATCTAGCGTCCCCCATAGATCTTCTAGAGATCTCGATTAAAGTATCGTCATCCAAATCTAACTTTTCCAACTCTGAAATCCTCTTTATAATAATATATATTTGCTTAGGAGTCAACTTCCTAAATTCTATTACCTCAAAATTATCTAAGAGAATCTTATGTTTTATGGGATCAATAAAGTTTGCAGATGCAATAACAGGAACAGCCTTCTTAGACGAGATCTTGATAACCGCATCTAAACCCCCCCTATCTTCTTTAGGATCAATACCATCAATCTCATCAAAAAAGATGAGTACCTTTTTAGTTTTACCTGATATATAGGATTCCAAAGTATTTTCATATGCTATAAACCCTACCTTCTCAATGATTTTATTTGCAGTCCTATAATCACTTGCATTTAACTCAATAACATGATACCCAAAATCACTAGCTAATGCATAAACCGTTGCAGTTTTACCGATACCTGGTGGACCTATAAGCAAAGCACCTAATTTCTTCGAGAATCTCCAGTTATTTAGCCATTCAACAAGCCGTTTTTTAGATAACTCATTACCTATTACCTCAGAAATAGTCTTCGGTCTATATTTTTCTGTCCAATTCATTTACCACCACTTAATATAAGTGACAACTTAGCTAATAGAGCAGTGATTTGAATCTCGGGATTCGAGCTGAACTGCATTCTATATTCTATCTCAGCCATTGCTTCCGCCACTTCAGCATTCATCAAATTTTTGGCTAATAATTCGCTATATAAAAGTCTTATAATCTCTCCAGAATCTATACCGCTTACACTCATAAAGTCATATAGAGTTGATTTAGCCCTTGAGAAATCCCCCATTCTAAGCATATCTATAACCTTAGATATCAATTCTGGTGAGGTTTTACCAACAATATTTTCAACCACATCTATTGTGACATCTCCCATAGATACTGTAGCTGCAGACTGGAGAAGGTTTAAAGCTCTACGCATATCACCCAATGAAAATTCATATATCTTTGTTAATACTTCATCGCCACATCTGAGACACTCTTTTTTACATATCATCTTCAAATAATATTTTACATCTTCAGGCGAAAGACTTTTAAATCTAAATATAGCGGTTCTACTCTGAATTGGGGATATAATTCTATTTAAATAATTACATATGAGAATAAATCTCGTTATCCGGGCATTAAGCTCCATAATCCTTCTAAGGGCTGTCTGAGCTTCTGAAGTCATCATATCAGCTTCATCCAAGATGACAAGTTTGAAGGGAACAGCTTCTGAGGGTGTAAAATATTGTGAAAATACCTTTACCTTCTCACGTATAACGTTGATGCCCCTTTCATCACTAGCATTCAACTCAAGAATATAGTCTCTCCAATTCTCTCCATATAATTCCCTAGCAAATGCAAGTGCTGCGGTAGTCTTTCCAGTTCCTGGTGGTCCAGCGAATAAGAGATGTGGCATCTCAGCCACATTACTAGATAATAAATTCTTAAGGCCTGAGACTACCTCATCCTGGTTAATTATTTCGTCAAGTTTTTTAGGACGATACTTTTCAATCCATAAAAGAGCTGACATATTCACACCTATGAAATATAATGATTTACCCCAATTACTAAAATACCTGATGAATCATCAAGACGATGTAGAACCTAATAAATGTAACCAAGAGAAGAATTATTTAGAGGATAGATAATATGCCGTTGAAAGATGATATAGAAATTATAGAAAACCTAGATAAACTCTTCATGAAGAAACATGTAGATATAAAAGCTCTAACAGATATAAATCCTGAAGAGATAGATAACTCTATTGACCACATATTGAAGGGGGGCACTAGAGCCAGTGTCCCACTATCAACAGCCATTAAACTCATAGAAAAAGGATTGGCAACAATACCAGAAGAGTATATAAACTGGATTAAAAAGGTTATTTGGAGAGAGAAATCGATGTCTAAAGTAGATGCACTTGTTAAGCACGAAGATGACTTCTACCAGAAACTCATCATAACCTTATATGCAATCAAATATGATAAGAAAGGAGTTAATCTAGAGGAGGATCTTAGGATCCATATTACACATCTAACTAGGCAGATATTAATGAAGAGACTATCGATTCTCCTATCTAAGGCCACCTCTAGCACCGGTTCAATCACCCAAAATATGGCACCGGAAGAAGATTTATTATTCAGAATAGTTAAAACGGTCACTAGTATGTGGTTAGAAAAGTTAAATATAAATACTTTCTAACTTGTGGAATAAAAAATGAGATACTCTCTGTTTTTATCTTTAAACATCCTTGATACTTATTAGGGTATAAGTATGGGTCAGGATAGTAGAACAGAGGAGATAATAAATAAATTCTATCAATTCTTCTTGGAATACAGGGATATCCAAACTGGAAAAAGGAAATATAGAGAGAGGATTATTGATTTGGTGGGTAAACCAAGTACATACAAACTCTTTAATGTAGACTTTATAGACATAGTTGTATACGACAGCTCATTAGCACTAGAACTTTCGCAAAACCCCTGGGAAATTATACCTTATATACAGAAGGCAGCATATGAAGCTCTAAAGATCCTTCAGCCTTTGGAGGCGGAGAAGATTAAATCTGATGAAATCCACGTGGCACTACGTGGAGAAGGGGCGGGTGAAGAGTTGAGGCTTAGAGACATCTCATCCACATATATTGGTAAACTTATATCTGTACAGGGTCTTCTAGTTAAGTTATCTCAGGTATATACAAGGGTGTATGAGGGTGTATATAAATGTTCAAATTGTGAAGGTGAAATCACAATTAAAACAGAGAGGATAGGTGAGATACTAAGAACACCACAATACTGTCCATATGAAAATGGAAAACGGAGAAAATTTGAGTTAGTAAGTGGTAAAAGTAGATTTAAAGATATTCAATATGCAAGGATTCAAGAAAGACCTGAAGAACTTCCTCCGGGTCAAATTCCACGATTTATAGACATCATCCTTGAAGAACCGCTTATAGATGTAGCATTTCCAGGTGACTATGTTAGAATAGTAGGTATTTTAGATCTTGAACCATCAAGAACAGGGGATGGAAAATACCAATTTAAGATTATAGCTCTAAGTATGGAAAGCTTAGGAAAAGAAGCTGTAGAGATAAGCCTTACAGATAAGGATATAGAATCACTGAAAAAATTGGGTAAGGAGGAGGGGTTTTATGATAAAATATTAGATAGTTTCAGCCCAAGTATATATGGATATAAACATATTAAAGAGGCTCTGTTATTGGCAATTATAGGCGCCTCAACCAGAGAACTACCAGATGGAACAAGGATAAGAGGAAAGATACATGTTCTTCTACTTGGAGATCCAGGCGTAGCAAAGAGTCAGTTATTAAAATATGCAGCATCTATCGCACCCAAGGGAATATATACAAGTGGTAGAGGCTCAACCGCAGCAGGGTTAACAGCAGCAGTTATAAAAGATCAAGCTGGTGGGATGAGTCTAGAAGCGGGTGCAGTAGTACTAGCTGATATGGGTATATGTGCGATAGATGAGATCGATAAGATGAGGCCGGAGGATCGAGTAGCGATTCACGAGGCTATGGAGCAGATGACTGTTTCAGTATCTAAAGGAGGGATAATTGCTACATTAAATGCAAGAACAACTATTCTGGCTGCGGCAAATCCAAAACATGGAAGATATAACCCGAATATTTCATTTATAGAGAATATAAATCTTCCATCAACCCTCATATCTAGATTCGATATTATTCATTTAATGAGAGATAGACCGGACCCAGATAGGGATAAGAGATTAATTGAACACATGGTTGAAACAAGGACGAGTCAAAAGCCTTATGAAGGTATCTATGACCCATTATTTCTAAAAAAGTATATTTTATATGCTAGGACTATAAAACCTAAGTTAACAGAGGCTGCATCCAGAAAATTAATGGAGTTTTATCGGAGGATGAGATTACAGTATGATGAAGAATATGAGGCTATGCCTATAACCCCTCGCCAGTTTGAAGCACTTCTAAGAATATCAGAGGCTAGCGCAAAAGCACATCTGAGAGAGGAGATAACGGAAGAAGATGCTGAGGTTGCAATAAATCAGGTCTCTAGAATATTGAGAGATGTAGCTATAGATGTTGAAACTGGAAAGATAGATATTACGCTTTTAACAACTGGAACTGCTGGAAAGAGAGCCTCTAAAACTGAGACGATCCTAAATGTTATACGGGAGATGGATAGAGAGAGTGAAGGACAACAATTATATATAGATGACGTTATACAAAGGGTAGTACAAAGAACACGTATAAAAGACCCTGTCGAGGTTGAGAATATAATTAATCGACTAGCGGATGAGGGAGTATTATATAAACCACATCCGAATACTATAAAACTTGTTAGAAGAACAGAGAAGAAATGAAATGTATATCGATGAATTACCCCTACCAAATGAGGTTATAGAGGGACTAAAAAAAATAGGTTATAAAAAGCTTTATCCACCACAGATAGAGGCCATAAAAAAGGGATTACTAGAAGGAAAAAACCTTATTGTAGCGACGCCAACAGCTAGTGGAAAGACTTTCATAGCTATCCTACTAATGATAAAAAAAATTTTACATCAGAGAGATGGAAAAATCGTGTATCTAGTCCCCCTTAAAGCATTAGCAAATGAAAAATATCAGGAATTTAAAGATATATTCGGCAAGATAAAATTAGGGAAAATAAATATTATGATATCAACAGGAGACTATGATAGTAAAGGAGAAGAATTGAGGAAAGCCCATATAATAGTAGCTACATATGAAAAAATGGACTCACTAATTAGACACAGCCCAACATGGATAAAAAAGGTTAGGACACTAGTTATCGATGAAGCTCACTTGATAGGATCCGTCGATAGAGGATATGTAATAGAAAATATTATTATGAGATATAGATCAGAAGGCATCCCTATTCAGATTCTAATGTTGAGCGCGACAATATCAAATATTGAACATTTAAGTAGATGGATTGAGGGAGAGGAAGTTAAAAATGATTGGAGACCAGTTCCACTTAGAGAGGCTGTTTTATATGACCACGAAATATATCACCCAGACGGAAATGTCGAAAAAATCGAAAACATTACAGGGGACCCAATAATGGATAAAGTAATACATACGTTAAAGGAACATGGCCAGATCCTAATATTTACACAATCCAGAAACGAGGCTAGAAGAAAGGCCAAAAAGATTGCTAATATCATGAGACGGTACCTAAATGAATTCTTCAATGAGAGGGAGATAAATCTATTAAATCTATATTCCCAAAAAGTCCTTAAAATAGGGGAACAGACTAAATTAAATGAGGAATTATCCAAATTAATTAAGTATGGAGTAGCGTTCCATCACGCTGGGCTAGGTTTACAACATAGAATCCTTATAGAAAATATATATCGGGATGGCTTACTAAAGATCATTACAGCGACACCCACATTAGCATCCGGTGTAAATCTACCAAGTAGAACGGTTATAATTACATATGCCACTCGTAGGTTTGCAGGTTATGAAGATACGATTAACGTATTCGAATATAAACAGATGGCTGGTAGGGCGGGGAGACCAAAATATGATGAACTAGGTGAAGCATATCTATATACAAGGAACCAATGGAATATCGATTACCTGATCACCTCGTATATATTGGGTGATATAGAACCCATAGTAAGTAAACTCCTTGAAGATGAAAACCTAGATAAAGTTCTACTCTCATTCATATCATCGACCAATGGTGTAGATGAAACTAAGATACATTTTTACCTATCTAAATCCTTAGCAAAAATTCAATATGACGAAAAGAGACTCGTAAGGCATGGTGAACATTCACTAAATAGACTTAAATTATATAATATGATTGATATAGCTGAAAATGAAGGAAGGAAATTCTATATTCCAACACCTCTGGGTAAGAGGGTATCCGAGTTATATATTTCACCTAGTACAGGGGCCTATCTCCATAAAATATCATTAACAGAGAATGAATTATCAGAATTTGAATTGCTATACCACCTCTCCAAAACAAAGGATATGATAAAGACTGGGGTAAGAAAGAAGGATACATCAAGGATAATAGGGCTACTAGAATTAGAAGATAATCTAAGGAAATTCCTTGAAATAGTATACTCACCGTTTTCAAATGCATTATTTGAGGAGGATGAAATGGCTGTAATAAAGACCACTTTCGTATTAGAGGACTGGATAAACGAGAGGTCTGAAGAAGACATTAGAGAAAAATGGGGGGTGGAGCCGGGGGATCTATATGCATTATATACTACTGCAGAGTGGCTTTCCTACGCCGCTTCAGAAATAGCTAAAATCAGTGGGAATAAAGAACTTGCCAAAGAATATACTGTCTTAACTCATAGGCTGAGATATGGAGTGAAGGAGGAACTTGTATCTTTAACCCTTATACCTGATATAGGTAGGAAGAGAGCCCGTATATTATATAACAACGGCTTTAAAACAGTCTATGATATTAAGAAAGCTAGACCACAAGATTTACTAGGTATACCAGGTATTGGCCCAACTTTAGCAAAGAAAATTATTGAAGAAGCATCTAAATTATTCTAAGTTTAGGTTGTTTAGATATTGGTTTATTTTTGATTCACATGCTGATATATATATGTTTAAGTCTGTCGCCATTCTCAAATCATCGATATTAAAATAATTTACTAGGAAATCATCCGATTTAATTGCCTCATAAAGTTCTTCGATGGATTTATACTGTTTTAAAAATATTTTCTTCAAACGCTCATGAATCTTCTGCCTATCACCACCATTTCTAACCCCTATATGGAGTAGAAGTGAACTATAAATTTCATATCCAGCGCTCTCCAAATTGACTTCACATTTCTTAACATTTACAATTAGACTCTCCAGTATATCTCTTATGGTTATTAATTGCTCGTCCACTAAGAGGAATAGTTCAGGAATTAATGTCCTCTCCAGACTACTGTTTCTTAAATCTCTCTCATCCTCAAAAACTATATTTTCTAAGATTGAGGGGGCTAAACCTCTAATGTATCGAGCCAATCCACATACCTTCTCACTCAGAACCGGGTTCCTTTTATGGGGCATAACTGAGGATCCCACCTGCTCCATATTAAAACCTTCAGATACTTCATCAATACCGCTCTTACTTAAAACCCTAATTTCATTAGCAATGTGTTCTAATACTGAGGAAAGAACAATTATTCTTAGAAGGGTGTATGCAATTAAATCTCTTGGAATAATCTGGAGATAGGTTGACGCAGGCTTCAATCCAAGTTTCTGGAGCATAAGACTTTCAATTTTCGCTCCCTCAGGATAAAGCTCAACTTGAGAGCCTACTGCACCACCCAACTTACCCACTATAAATCTTTCAAGTGAATTCTTTATCTCACCACGTGACCTTAATAACTCATCAAGGTATAATAGAAATCTGAATCCCAATGTTATGGGTACTGCGTATCTCCCATGTGTTCTACCAACAACCAATTGTTTTTTATATCTCTCTACGAAGTTTTTGACTAGATTTATTACTTCATCCAAGCGTTTTAAAATGATCCTAAGGGCATCCCTTATCTGTAGCATGAGAACATTATCGATAACATCATTAGAGGTCATACCTACATGAAGAGCTTTTCCCACCTCCCTATCAACCACCTCATATATTGCATGTATTAACGCAAATAGTTCATGTTTATACCTTTCCTCATATTTCTTAACCAAAGCATAGTTGATTTCCCTTGCCCTGTTATGCGCCTCCCTCAACATCTCTTTATCTATATTGAATAACCCAATTTCTACCAATGACTCTAATAAAGCAAATTCAACATCAACAGCATATTTAACCCATGAATCTCTATCGAATATCTTTCTCATATCATTGGAACCATATCTATATTCGATTGGATGGATCATACCAAAATTCTATTTCCATAGGTTAAAGAAAAATTAAGCTGCCAATCGAAATATTATCTTACAGTGTATAGTGATGAACTATAAAACCAGTGTTTCACTAGAATCAAATATAGATAATAAACGTCGGGTAATCTCAACCCAAGTAAAATCAAATATATTATCATACATAAACACTGGGAATAAAATATATATTTTCAAAGCCTTATTAAGAGATGCTCAAAATAGTAAATTAGACCCTATAACAAATATCACATATCTAATTAACCACTGGTTCGACGTTATATTAAAAGGAAGGATGGATATTCCAACCGACCTCCTCGAGATAAATAATATATTAAGTGATCCAAATGTTGTAATCGATTTAAATCAGAAGGTCATTATCACGACGTTAACCGGCGAAATACCTATTTACATATATAATACAATAGATAGAGTAGTAGTATCAAATCAAAGGAGATATAAAAAGTCTGTTTTGTTACCGCCTGCCTCAGTATCTGAGATATCTAGCATGGGAGTCTTACACAATAAAAATCTATTAACAGATCTTAATAGAGCCTATGATGTTACAATCAGGAATATAGAGTATTTATCAATACAGTTGATTAACATTCTCAGATCACGTCTAGAGTATATTGAAAACAAGTCTCAACACCCAATTTACATATCATTTTCAGGAGGTATTGATAGTTCATTGTTATTAAAAATCGCATATGACAATGGATTAAACGTTATACCAATTACAGTTGGACTCAAAAAATCAAAGGATATTCTAAGTATGAAGCAATCACTAAAAGAATTAAACTACAAGGGAGAGTACTATCCTATTGAAGTAAGTAAAAAAGATGTTTTAGAATCAATTCATGAATTAAAAAATAATATCGAGGTAAAAAATCCAGTATACCTCTCAATAGCTTGTGTGGAAAACTTGATTATGAAGAACGTTAGAGGAAAAATATTGATAATGGGTCAGGGTGCAGACGAATTGTATGGAGGATATGACAAATATCGAAGACTTTATGATAGATATCCAGAGGAAAACTTGATTGACATAGCATTATTGTATAAAGGAACGATCTTAATAGAATATATAATTAGCGAATTAAATGATGTAACCATAGCATATCCATATCTTACCTATCTAGGCCTTCTTCACTCAAATACAGTACCAAATATATTTAAGGTTAGCGGGAGAGAAGATAGACTAAGAAAATGGGTTATAAGAAGGGCTCTAAAGATATTAGGTACTTCCAAAGAATTATATATGAAAAGAAAGAGGGCCATACAATACTCAACAGGGATAGATAAAGTAGTTAAGGCATTCATATCCGGTAAAGAAGCTAAATATTAATTATATAGTCTTAATTTTATGAGATGAAGTGGGTAGTTACATCGGCATGGCCATATGCACATGGGACACCCCATCTAGGGAATATTGTATCCTCATTATTATCGGCAGATGTATTCAACCGGTACCTAAGGCTTAAAGGATATGAGACTATTATGGTATCTGGATCAGATGAACATGGATCTCCAATCGAGATTAAGGCGATAAAACTGGGTTTGGATCCTAAGGAATTGACCGATAAAGTTCATCAACAGATAAAAGATATTCTGAAGGGATTTAACATAGAATTTGATAATTATACAAGGACACACAATACAACACATATAAAGTATGTACAGGAAGTTTTCAGGAAGATATATAATAATGGATATATATTTTCCAAATATGATGAGCTTCTCTATTGCCCAAAAGATAAGTTATTTTTACCAGACAGATTCGTAATTGGGACCTGTCCACATTGTGGATATGACGGGGCTAGGGGAGATCAATGTGAAAACTGTGGAAGACTCTTGGATCCATCGGACCTTTTGAATCCTAGATGCTCAATTTGTGACTTAAAACCTACTGTAAAGAAGGTTAAGCATTACTACTTCG
>DQVL01000050.1 GCA_015661745.1 Thermoprotei archaeon
ATCTCCAGAGTCAACTGATTTACTGGCTGTTCCAAATGTAGCTGGTAATGGCTCCCATGAATTAGATATCGATGAATAATATGAAATGGTGTATGGCTCAACCAATAAATCAGATGGGATCATTATAGTGTATTGACCTGAACCAGGTATTGTAAATAATAATATATATAGCTCTCCCCCATCAGGATATATGAATAGTATAGAAGCAAAATTCACATATGTATCGCTAAATACGGACATGTTAAATGTCATATCTCCATATCTAGCTATTCTAGTTAACTTCATAGGTTGTGGCATGGGAGGCTCTCCATCAGCTAATACAGTTACTCGAAGTTCAAATGTTGGGGGGACTGTTACACTAATATTTACATTTGCTACATCAGAAGTTATACTACCTAGATTTACTGGTGTAGCTAGATATGCCCTATAACTACTTAAGAGTTTCAAGCTGAATTGCATATCAATAGGGAATCCCTGGATAGCTATGTTCGAATAAACTTTTACCTTGAATGATCCATTATCATATACTTCACCTGGGAATGTAAGTGAAACTGGCAGTAACTGGGGAGTCGCTTCAGCAGCTATTCCAGTACCCATCCAATATAAATCATTTGGATCGTATCCAGTTATTGAGCCAGTTATGAAGTAAATGTTAGCATCAATTGTAACATCTCCAAGATTCACTGGTGTGGTGCCACTAGATACTGGAATAGCAAGTAATGGAAAAGAGGAGACAAGTATTGTCAGATTTCCATTGGAATTGGCTGGCATATATCCACTAAAGAATCCATTTTCATCTGTTAACATAATTGTGAGGACCGAACCTTCATTAAAGATTCCAATCAACCTCTCATTTGCCACTGGTCTACCCGCTCTATCAACCAATCTACCGCTTAACTGGACAATATCGGGGACTGTAAAATCGATGTTCTGGGGTGTTTCACAGGGTAGGGTACAGTTTATATTAACCTGTGTAGACTGATTAAATGTTAATACCCAATTATCGCCATACAATGATATAGATACATTAGCCAATCCATTCATAAGGTTATTATCCACATTATACGAGCCATTCTCAATAATGCCAACAGCTGCCCAGCCATCACCAGATACACTTACAACACCTTTTTGTATAAAACCTCCACTACTAAATACAACAGTACCAGCTATTCTTGCACTAAATTCGACAGTTATATTTACTTGTGTAACAGGGTTATCAACATTTATCAGGACCTCATTAGAGACAACATATATATTTGAGGTATAGGGCCTAATTATCGGTATATAATCCAGAAAATCTGGGGGGACATATTCTCCAAAGAGTTCTTCCCATATGATAATGCCTTCAACCAACTCTAAAAGTTTGTCTGGATATATAGTCAATTCACCTATAGAGACATTTACATCTGTGTTTGTAGGTACATATATGGCGTAGTAACCATCTTCATCTGTAAATGTTAAACCATATTCAGTTGATACAGATATTCCGGCCACTGGCTGTCCATCTGGAGTGGTCACATATCCCTCAACCAAAGCTAGTGGTTCTAACGTTACATTTAGTGGGAATGGACCAGCCACATTCCTAGCTGCGACATCGACGACCACTGGTTTATAACCCATAACCTTTACCTCCAATTGATGAGGTACACCTTGATATAACTGTATTGATAGCTCACCATCAAGACTTGTATAGCCAGTTACGCCATATCCAACTCTATCGCTAGTGCTTAATGTTACACCTACTGCTGGAAGTGGAGTGGAAGCCTGGGAATAAACCTCTGGAGAGTCCATAATGATAGGTAGTGTAGGAAATATAATAAGTATAAGGATTAATGTTGAAGTTAATCTTTTCATTTGATATGCACCATAAAATTAACTATATCTTCCTATGCCATTTAAATTTGGAGGGTTAACATGATATATTCATAACTGTAAACATCTGAATTTAGATGATGGTCACATATTACTGATATTCAAATATTAAGTAGTTTTTATATGGTATGAAGGCTGTAGTATATAGTAGAGTCTCTACTGAGGAGCAGGATCCAGATAGTCAGCTCCAAGATATCCTTGACTATGCAACAAATAAAGGATATAATATCGATGAAGTTTTTGAGGAGAATATATCTGGATCTACAAATCCATTTGATAGACCCATATTTAAAGAGTTACTACGTTATATATCTAAATATGAAATTGATGTTATACTTATGCATGACTTAACAAGATTTTATAGGCCGCCACCAGGTAAGGTATCTGAGACCCTCAGTATGTTAAGAGAGATTATTGACAACTATCATGTATTAATCGAGTTTGTCAGTGAGCCTAGAATAGAGGATCCAATGCTATCTGAGCTATGGAGATTCTTAAAAAGTTGGATATCTGCATATGAGAGGCTACAAATATCTATGAGGACTAGGTATGGATTATTAAGGATTAGGAGGGAGGGTAGGTTATACCATAAACCTGATATAGTCTATTATTATGCTGCATGGATATATGGTAAAGACCTGGGCTCTATAGATAAGAGGGAGTATCAAACAGCTAAGAAACAGCTTATAAAGATTGTTGAGAGGTATTGGCGGGATGGGACTGTGAAGAAGACTAGGATAGGGGATCTACTTATAAGGAATGAATTGCGGGAGATGTATATTAGATTTCCATCAGCTCCAAAATCATATGTTACATTCTATAGGTTGATGAATAATTTATCAAGACATTAGACGATGCAATGCTTCTAATATCTAAGCCCCAGTCTAACCCTATAAAAATTTATTATATCTTCTATAAAATCGTTGGGATAGTCTAGATATGCTGGATGCTTAGCCCCTCTATATATCTTCAGCTCAGTAGATGACACCTCATCCTTAAACCTAGTCATCTCATCCATACCTACAATACTATCTCTATCTCCATATATGAGGAGTATCGGTATACTCTTCTCTCTATACACATCAATTATATCTCCCCTAGTACTCCAGACAGGGGCTATTAACACCATACCATAGACATCATACCTCATTCCATATCTTAGACATATATACCCCCCGAGACTTGCACCAACCAATACAGGTATTTCATCACCAAAATTCTCTTGGATTATCCTCCGTAGAATATTTATGTTTTCATCTGAAGAACTAATTTTATTTTTACATGAATTCTCCCTCCCATATGGCATATCAGGAGCTATAAAACTTATATCTTCAGATACGAGCCTATCGAGTAGACCAATCTCATGCCATACTCTATATGTAAATGAATATCCATGTAGAAGCACTATAGGTCTTCCACTTCCCAAGTTAAATATATATTTACATCCATATATACCTAAAGCTTCTTTCATCCCAATATTATTATGTCTAAATCTCGGTTATAATATTCAAGTTTAGAACCAATTTGACTGTGTATGAAACGTGAATCTTATTAAAACCATTTGAATGTGTATACTTCATCAGCTGTAAATATGTTTTACACCTATTTTTACAGGATATTTACACATCTCCACCATAACGAATATCCTACCCACATGAGACTATCGACTCATGAGACAATGAACAAAATTAATATTCCATCCTATTATATACATTAAATTGAGATTTAACTTGTTCGAACCCAAATCTAATCCATTTTGAATACAAAAATATTATAAATATCCATAACTACCTGAAATATCTATTCCCCCATACATCCAAATAACATATGTCTTCAAGATCATGTCTACCTGGAAATGTAGGTTCTTGGGCGGGGTAACCGATATTAATTATTGTCTCTAACCCCCAGTTCTCCGGGATATTGAAGAATTTATTTGCCCAGCTAGTTTCAGATGGGGTATAAGTCAATGTTGCATATCCCTTCTCCGCCGCAGCCAATAGTAGGTATCCTATCATAAGCCAGACACTCTCTTTCCAATGGGGACTCCTTCTATATCCAAATATATGTATTAATACAGGTGCCTCCTCTAAATGAGGTTTTCTCCATGTAATACCTCTCTCCCGAGCAAACTCTCTAAACCAATCGGGAACCCGTCTATAAAAACGTTTCTCAATATCTTCACATATCCTTCTTATTCTCCCTTTAACATATGGATCCTTAACTATTATATATCTCCATGGCTGTCTATTAGCTCCTGATGGTGCATAGTGAGCAGCATCCAATATATATCTTAGG
>DQVL01000115.1 GCA_015661745.1 Thermoprotei archaeon
ATGCCTGAACATTATCCTAGTATTTGTCGCTCCCAAGGATTTAGCAGCCTCTACAAATAATGTCTCCTTTAAACTGAGTACATGTCCACGGACCATCCTGAAATATGTAGGTATATATACAACTGATATAGCGAATGCAGCGTTATAGATTCCTGGTCCAAGTACCGATGCAACAGCAATAGCTAGTATCAAACCGGGAAATGCATATATACTATCCATAATTACAGATAAGATTCTATCTATATAACCCCCGAAATACCCTGAAATCAATCCCAGTGGGACCCCTATAAGCATCGATACCGCTGCAGAGACGGCTATAACACCCATTATAGTTCTTGCACCATATATCAATCTACTCAATACATCCCTCCCTAGACTATCCGTCCCAAAAATATATTTATCTGAAGGTGGTTGGACTGGGGGCCCCACAATATCGATTGGATTATAGGGAGAGATTAACTCTGCAAATAGAGCCATAAATACAAATATTAGGACTATGGCGAGACCAACTATAACTAGATATCCATCGACACCATATCTCCCTATCCTACTAATTATATTAGTCATTAAATCACCTCAATATCTAATTCTAGGGTCTACATAGGCATATATTATATCTACGATTAAACTGATCAGGGCTACAAATACGGCATATATCGTTATTATACCCTGTACAGTGGTGAAGTCCCTATATAAAATTCTCTCCATCAATAGCGTCCCAATACCTGGCCAGCTGAATGTAGTCTCGGTTAATACAGCACCAGCCAATAACAGGGAGAATTGGAGACCCATCATAGTAATTAGAGGGATAAGAGCATTTTTTAATGCATGTCTAAATAGGATATCCCTCTCCCTAATCCCCCTAGACCTTAAGCTCCTAATATAATCGGTGGATAAAACCTCTATCAGACTAGATCTTACAAGCCTTACATATACACCTGACAATACTATCCCCAGTGTTAGGGATGGAAGGATTAAATATCTAATACTACTGATTAAAGCTGGAAAGTTTAGGGTCACTATAGAATCTATAATATATAGTCCCGTTATCCTCTCAGGTGTTAATAGAGGGTCTATCCTCCCACCCACAGGGAGTATTCTAAGGATTACACCGAATATATACTGGAAAACTAGACCTATGAGTGGTATGAATAGGGTATATGCCACAATACTTTGAATCCTAACTGTTGTATCCGTCTTTGAATAGGGTTTTACACCCCCTAAAATACCTAGGGAGATCCCGATTAAAACACTTATTATAAAGCCTCCTATAGTCAACTCTATAGTGGCTGGGAAATGATCTGCAATCTCATTTATTACAGGTCTCCTTCCAAAGACAAGTGAATTACCTAGGTTACCCGTTAATACATTTGTAATATATTCAATATATTGCTGATGTAAAGGCCTATTCAACCCAAGCTGCTCGGTAATCCTCTGTATATCCTCATCAGTAGCTTTGACGCCTAAGGAGGCTAAGACGGGGTTTCCAGGTAGGACACGCATTATTATAAAGACTAATGTTAGGAGGATAAAAATTGTGGGTATAGTGATTAGAAGCCTCGATATAATATATATCTTAAGAGAGGTCATTATTGATTATATAAAAAGGAGGGATTAAAATTTATTCTTTGATTCTCCTTAGGAGCCTAGGTGAAATCACTGGTATAGCCATCAAGACCATCAATATACTCTGCTGCATAGAGCCTTCTTCCTCCTTGTAGATAACCCAGTATCTCAATAGCATCAACTGATCTACGACGATGCCCTTAACACTCTTCTTAGCAACCAGGAATAACTTACCCTGTAGAATAGGAACTATTGGTGCATCCTCGGCCAGTTTATCCTGTACCAGCTGATACAACCGTGATCTCTCATTCCGATCAGTACTCTTCTGGGCGTCATCTAGCCATTTATCCATCTGGGGATCACTATATGGATTACCTAACCATCTATTAGAGCCTGTATGTAGGAATGGATATAGGAAGTTATCTGGATCTAGATAGTCGGGATACCATCCATAAAGTGTCACAGCTAATTCCTCGTTCCTAGTCCTCTCTAGATATGTAGACCATTCTAGGCCTTGAGCAGAAACCTCAACTAGACCTGTTCTCTCCCATTGATCCTTGATTAAAGCGGCTAAATCAGCCTCTGTAGTTCCATAGTGTGAAGTTGTATACCATAGTGTGATCCTTAACTTATTCTCTTCACTATATCCAGCCTCTCTTAATAGCTGCTTAGCTAGATCAAGGTTTCCATCACCATATTTATCCTTAAATATATCTTCATGGCTCCACATTCCATTAGGTACTAGACTATAGAGGGGATCCATCATACCAAGGAATACAGTATCAGCCAATTCACTCCTATCTAAAGCAGCTGCAAGAGCTTTCCTAACCCTCACATCATCAAATGGTTCAATATTGGTATTGAAAACTATGTATCTGATGAAGGAGCCTGCCCCCTCAATAACTTGGAAGTTTGGATTCTCCTTTAGACTATTGATATCCGCTGGATCCAAAGTTCTCCATGCAATATCTATCTCACCACCTTCTAGAGCTAGTCTAAGAGATGAAGAGTCCTTATAAAACTTTATGATGATTCTCTTAGTCTTTGGAGGCTCACCATAATAGTTTGGATTAGCCTCTAATACTAAACTCTGATCCCTAACCCATTGAGTAATCATATAACGGCCTACACTCCCCGCAGTATTATCAGGTGTTATCTCATCCATTGGATATGCATCTGGATCAACAGGGAAGTATGTGGGTACCGCAAGAACCGATTGATAGAATGATACAGGTGCCTTTAGAGTTATTTTAAGTGTATATTCATCCACAACCTCAACTGAATCGATGAAGTCTAGAACGAACCAAGATGGATCACCCTGTATCGTAGCTACTCTATCTATACTATACTTCATTATTTCAGCTGTGACTTCCTTACCATTTGGGAATTTAACTCCCCTCTTCAAGTTTAAAATATATACTTTCCCATTTTCCTGGACTTCATAGCTACTTATAATACCTTCAACCAGCTTTAGGGTTCCAGGCTCATAGACAAAGGGTCCCTCCCCAACATTTATCAATACCTCCCATGTAAAGAAGTCATATGCATTAGCAGGATCCAAGTCTGAAATCCTATCTGTAGTTCCAATCACTATCGTATCTGGAAATTGAGGCCCTCTAGGCATAAATAAGAATAACGCGACGACGGCCACAACTATAATTGCTGCCAGTATTAATGCAATAGTTACTCTAGATACTCCAGACGACCCCCTCAACATTTAAACAACACCAAATAAATAATATATGTTAAAAATTGTTAATTTAAGGTTGTCAGAATGCAAACCGATAAAACTCTCTTCCCCACCTTTTTCACATCAGTCCAAATACCCTTTCCTAAATAGGAATTAAATATTCATTACTCCGAAAATATAGATCATTTAATCAAATAACATGATCCTCTAAACTCTTTAGACATCCCTATATGACACTGTGAACCACCCCATCTTGATGGATGGGGTTTATCCCATTCCATGCTGGCTTCCCACCAATACTTCATCTGGGGATTTCACAGCCTCTACATCCCAACACCTCTCGTTAAGGCATGGGCTACTCAAATCATATTTCTCAGTGGGAACATCCCAGAAAATTCTATGTTTACAGGAAAATTTGAAACCATCGCCTACAACCCACCCGCCTCCCCTTAGGTATCCCCATGCCTACGCATGGGGTCTTGCAAACAACAAAAAGGATAAAAAGGGTATTGGGTTATGATATGATGTACTTAAACTCCTCTAGACCAAGCCTATCAAGTGTATCTGGCAATGGCTTACCATCACTCCATCCACGTATATCATAATATATAGGTAGATACTTCTCAAGAGCCTCCTTAGAAGTCTTACCCTTGGCAGGTCCATCAGGGAGTGAAACCTCTACAAGCCTCTTAGGAAGTCTATCTTGATATCCATATCCCTCTCTAACAGCGAAGAGCCTCTCAAGATTATATATTCTCTCCCCGGTTTCAAGTAGCTCCTGAACAGTGTAGTCCTCCCATCCCAATCCAGTCTTCATAAGACCTATATAATCTTCTGGACCAGTAGAGAATGTATTGAATTTACATACTATAACTGAATCTATAAAGGCGAAGTAATCCTGCTGCATCTTAACAAGTTCAACCTTCTCCTCATCAACACCTAATGGATCAAACTTCTTAGGTACACCCAATACATCAAAGCTTACAGAGTATGCCCTTAGATGGCATCCACCTCTATTACTAGTTGCATATGAGAGTGACATACTATTTATTCCCCTAGGGTCATATGCAGGGAGCTCCATACCCCTAACATGTACAGCTGCATCTGGATATCCAAAGTATTCAGCTAATCTCTTAGCACCTTCAGCGACATAATCTCCAATCCTATTTCTATATGCAGTCATCCATATAAGCTGGAGGAGGGCATGTGCATTACCCCATGTAGGATTGACATCCTTAGCTAATTCAATTAACTCTCTAGCCTTATCCTCAGGCAGCTCACCCTTCAACGCCCTCTCATAAAGCTCCATCAGCGTACCTACAGTAGCTCCAAAACTTATTGTATCGAAGCCCATATCATTCATTAGATAGTTAGCCTTTACCAATGCAGCTAAGTCACTGATCATCGTAGAGCCTCCATTAGCCCATATAGTCTCGTACTCAGGTCCCTCACTCAATGGGGTCATGAACGGCCCCTCCTCAACCTCAGATACTCTACTACATAGGATTACACAGCCCCAACAACCCTTCCTAGCCTTTAAATATGTATCAGCGAGTTTCTCACCACTAATTTCATATGCATCATCGAATGTACCTTGCTGCCAATTCTTGGTTGGGAAGGCTCCATGCTCATTTATAATATTTACCAATACAGCTGTACCAAACTGATATAACGCCTTTGAAATATCATGATTCCTTATCTTCTCAATAACCTTCTTAGCCTCATCGAAGAAGCCCTTCCTATCATAGAGTTCTTCAGTAGGCTTCCTATTTCCATATGCCCATATAGCCTTTACACCTTTAGAGGCTATTACAGAGGCTAATCCAGTTCTTCCAGCGGCTCTATACTTATCATTCATG
Organism: Thermoprotei archaeon; assembly: GCA_015661745.1. GTDB lineage: Archaea > Thermoproteota > Nitrososphaeria > Geothermarchaeales > JDFR-13 > SZUA-1514. The sequence continues at coordinate 5,116 of DQVL01000115.1, forward strand.
ACAGCCGATATCCTAGATAGATTCTCAGCCGCTGGGCCAACGGATAATATACTTCCTATCGACTCATCATGGATCCCCATCTCATCCCTAATAATCTTCTCTGTATGGAATACACCCTTCCCCCAAAGCTTCTTAGCATCATGGAACTTGACCTCCCCATTAACAATGCTTATCCATACTGGTTCCTCACTCTTCCCCTCAAGGACTATACCGTCATAGCCCGAGAATCTAAGCCAAGGCCCAAACTGCCCACCACTATTTGCATCACCCAATATACCTGTCAAGGGGCTCTTTGCAACTACATGGTATCTACCACTCTCTACAGAGGCTGTCCCAACCAAGGGTCCAGTCAATATATAGACTTTATTATCAGGTCCAAATGGATCGGCTCCTTTAGGGATCTCCTTCAATGCTAGATAGGCGCCTAAACCCCTACCCCCTACATACCTCCTTATAATCCCTCCATTAAGCTCATCAACCTTGGTGGAGAGGTTGGTTAGGTCAACCCTTAAAAGCTTAAACCTCAAGTTAGCCACCCCAGAAAATATCTAGATGTATATAATAATCGCTATTTAGAAATTTAAATTTTTATGATTGGTGAATGGTGTATGGGGGAGAGACCAAAAGAGGTCGGTTTTTTTATAACACTGTTATAAAGTAATCCGTTATCCTCCGAAGGGTGATGAGAAGGTCACTACGTCACCATCATATACTTTTGTGTTAAGCCCCTCAAGATGTTCTATATCACGTCCATTCAATAATATCCTATATAGTGGGTTAAGACCCCCCTCAACATATATAAGTTTCATAACCTCTGGATGCCTCTCAAAGACTATCTCTAGGAGGGCTGAGATAGGTATAGGTGTATCTAAATAAATTATCTCCTCATATAACCCTGAAGCCCTATACACAAGCCCCAAATATCTAATTCTAATCGGCATCACTACTAATAATTATTTAGATGCTTAAAATCTAACTATATTATTTACTGAACTATGGATATGTAGATTTTTGATGAGACGCTCCATAAAGATAGTTATAACTCTAATAGCTATAGCCATAATTATATATTCTGGGGTTTATATGAGGTTCTTCAGGGGAGGACCATCTAAAGAGGAGGTTATCGACTCACTATTTAAATATCCAGAGATACTAGATGTTACATCCACCGCATTCGAAGCAGAGGGTAGGATACCCGTTAAATATACATGTGATGGAGAAGATATAAATCCTGAGATTAGGTGGAGCCAACCCCCAGAGAATACAGCGTCTCTAATGATTATTATGTATGATCCTGATGCACCAATAGGATACTTCATCCACTGGGTTA
>DQVL01000013.1 GCA_015661745.1 Thermoprotei archaeon
TCTTGCATCAATATTCTCTACGATATATCTATCTATATCAGACTTATATTTTAGAAGATCCTCCGAGGCATATCTATAGAATATCTCGGTTAGACTCTCCTCAACTAGATTCAGCCTTGGATATCCTCCTCTAGATACTAGTTCTCTCCATATCTCCTGTAGAAGGGGGAGTGCCTCATAAGACGCGTTAACCAATACTTCATCACCGGCCTTTGTAGAGATGCAGTAGTCCACTATTAACATAGCAAATTTATTTAGACTTGATTCAAAGGAATTCATGTGATCACCATTAAAATTATGTTTTAGTAATCTCCATAATATATTTTTGAAGTATAGTTAGACTTTAAACAGGATATATCTCAATTATCTCAATCGGTGTTCCCCACATATATATAGTTGCTAGGTCTTCTCTAGCCCTAGCCTTAAACCAGACTCTTAACCCGTCAACCCTATATTCATCTGGAAGGTTTATAGGTTGATATTTCTTGCCGTCATCACCTATTATCCCGTAGAATCCACCCTCCAAACCAATATATTTTATAGTTCCCTCCATCTTAAACATATTCTCTTCATCCTCAACATTCCCCCCTGCATTCTCCATAATAATATAAATGGATATTGATAGAATTATGATGAGGATTGTAATAGCTATTGGATTAAACAGGTTCTTCATTAAATCCCACTCATAAAACTATATGTCTAATCAACTTAAATTCTTCCACAAGTCTTATTGTCAAATATAGATATGTTAAACCTAAAACTTGTTACCATGGATTCTATAAACACTAAGCCATTAACCAGTAGAATAGGGAAGATGACATATATAAAGTATTTTACTTGGGAACATCTCATATAAATCATGATTTAAGCCGTGTACATCCCATATATAACAGTGTTTCTGAGGAATAGAGCTAGAACCATGAATATTAATATACCTGAAGCTAGAGACATTATCTGACTATATGATAATGGTATAAATACAAATAATATATCAGTTAATATTCTGAGTATTAATGAGATTAGCAAAACATATAATGGGATATATGAATATCTAACTTTAATATTAAATAGACCAGATAGTATAATGGGTCCATGTCCAATCAACATGGATCCGATATATCCTAATGCAATGAGGTGTGTATATACGTCATAGATGTTATATGGCATTTTAAATACATATCCTAATAAGTATATAGTTAAACCTAGGACTAACATTGTATATGCTATCTTGAGATGTAGCTTTAGATACCTTTTCTCTTCATCAAATCTGGATCTAATCTTCAATGTAGGATCTAAATAAGTTATTAAGAGAGCCAGTATAAGCGTTGATAAAGCAGTGAATATGGAGAAGTAGCCACTATAGATATATGAAGATAGAGTTGATAATACAATAGATAATGTAGCTATGTAGATAGCTATGTTATATATAGGTGTAGGAGCTACAAACCTTGTTAACTCAAGCCTCTCACCAAGGATAAATATGGTTGGATAGAGTAATAGTATCAAACCAAATATATATTTATCTATCGATAATGGATTCAACACCATCAATACTCCCAATACATAAATGATTTGACTGGCTAGATGCATTATATATACAGGTTTATAGATATACATCCTATTCCGAGTCAGATATAGAATATAGGTGATAGGTGGTATAAGGAGTAGACCAACACCATAGTAAAATAAGTTGTTAAAATTGATGAGTAAAGCCAATATGGCGAGTGCCACAGCAAAGATATTTATTGAGATTCCTATCAAGAGCATATCCTTATACTTCTGTGTCAGACCTAACCCTCTAAACCTCTCATACAATATGACTATCGATATGAAACCGTATATGATTAAAATTGGATGTATATCAAATAGTTTATATAGTTGTAGAATAGACAATCCATATAATGATATATACCTATCTAAACCTATCAAGAGCCCAATTATAAGTATTCCAATAGCGGCGGGAAGTGGATATACCCTCTTTAATTCCATGATATTGAATTAATTTATGAGCTATATTTATAGAAATATATAGATTATGCGCCACCCTTACCTATAAGCTGTATCCTGAGGAGGTATTTCTGTGCGAATAGGAAGAAGAGTATAACTGGGATCATATATAATAGTGCTATAGCGGCTGTTATCCCAGGTTTTATATAGGAGTATTCGCCTATAGTGAATGCATATACAAGCATTGAGAATGTCCAGAAGTTTTGTTCAGCTATAAATGTCTGTGCATATATAAATTCTGCCCATCCACTTAGAAAACCAAATATTAATACAGCCATTAAACCATTTCTAACGTTAGGCATTATAACCCTCCACCAAGCCCCTAGCCTACTACATCCATCCACCAATGCAGACATCTCCATATCCCATGAGACCCCATCGAAGAAGCCCTTCATAATCCATATACCTAGTGGGAGCTCAAGAGCAACTTTAACTAGTATGACACCGATTAACGAGTTATATAGACCTATCTGGACGAGTATAAAGAATAATGCTATTAATAAGGTAATTCCTGGGAAGGCATGTAAAATTAGGATTGTGGTTAGGAGTTGGCTCCTACCCCTAAATTTAAACCTAGATAGACTATATCCAGCTAGTGAAGCCAATATTACTTCGAGTAACGCTATCATGACTGCTAGAAAGAATGTATTTAATGCAACTAAGTAGATATTGGGATATTTATAGAATGTGGCTCCTGCAACCGGTATCTCCCCATCCAAAACCTCTAACCAATTATCAAGTGTAAATCCAACTGGAAATAACCCGATAATATCTTCTGATACACTTATGAGGAACATGTATATATATAGTATTACAACTGGTACAGTCAATAATGTAGCTACTATCATAACCCATAATCTATCACTTTTCAACCCCATAGTCTACACCTCGATCTTAGGTTCCAACATCAACTCTTTAAACCGAAATACCTTCCAATAAATGATTGAGAGTACGATTCCAATCAAAACCAAGATAGTCGCTAGTGCAGCACCATATCCAATCTCAACCGTCCCACCATATGATCTAAAGGCTAGATGATAACTATATAGACTCCATACCTCAGTAGTATATAGACCTGGTCCACCATCAGTCAATATCAATATATATTCAAAGCTTGTCAATAAACTGAGGGTTTGATAGGCCGTGACAAATAATAACGGCCATTTAATCATTGGAATCTCTATATACCTGATAATATCCCAAGTTGATGCTCCATCCACCCTAGCTGCTCTATAATAATCTTCTGGAATACTTTTTAGAGCAGCGGTAAACACGATCATTCCAAAACTTGTACCAACAAATCCATTAACTAGTATTACTATCGCCCAAGGCTGATTTAACATCCAATCCATTGGTGGTATACCGAATAGACTTAGAAACCAGTTTATTAATGCATTCTCCTCTCTCCTAGCAGCCCATAGCCATAGCAAAGCGTATACA
>DQVL01000020.1 GCA_015661745.1 Thermoprotei archaeon
ACCAGATAACTCTTTAACTTTCCTATCCATAAGTTTATATAGATTCAAGGGTTTAAGGAGTCCTTCAATAGCTTGACCAGACAATGCTTTTGAACCGACCTTCTCGACAAGGAAATCTTGTACTGTCCCGTTATAGTCTGGGGATATATACTGTGGTTTATATGCAATCTTACTTGGTCCAACTATTATCTCCCCTTCTTCAGCTTTTAACTCACCGACTAATATTCTAAAGAAGGTTGTCTTGCCTATAGAGTTTGGACCTACAATCCCTATTACCTCACCGTTATATATTTCTCCTTCATTTATCTCTAGTGTAAAGCCGTTTAATATCTTCTTAATATTTGTATATTTAAGTATTGGTGTAGCCTCAATTTTATGGCTTGGAACTGGTTTCTCAAATATGATCCTCTTTTCCCTAAATCTTATATTATCGGATGGTATGTAACCATCTAAATATATATTTATTCCCGTCCTTACCGATTCACTTCTTGTAAATATACCATAAGCTCCTGGCTCGCCATATACAACAGATATTTGATCACTTACATAGTCTAGGAAAGCAAGGTCATGATCAACCAATATAATATACTTATTTTTAGAGGCGATTTCCGTTAATGTTTTTGCCAGTGCCATTCTCTCAAAAATATCATTGAAGCTGCTTGGTTCATCGATTAGATATATATCTGCATCTTTTAATAGGGAGGCTGCGACAACCATCCTCTGTATCTCTCCTCCTGATAATTGCTTAACCTCTTTATCCAAGGATTTTTCAAGGTTTAACATCGAAACGATGTGATCCATCATCCCTGTTTCATCAACCTTTTTTAATAAATCCTTAACTTTGCCCTTCACAACCTTTGGTGTTAGATAAACCTCCTGTGGCTTGTATGAGACTTTAATCTTATCGTTATATAGGTCTTTAAAAAAGTAATATAGCTGTGTCCCTGAAAAATAATCTATAACCTTATCTTTATCTCCTCCCTCCTCATAATTCCCTAAATTAGGGATTATCTTTCCAGATAATATTTTAATTGCAGTTGATTTTCCTGTACCATTCCTACCTATAATGCCTAAGACTTGATTTTTTATGGGCATTGGAAGTCGAAAGAGTCTAAATCCATTTATATCATATCTATGTACCATGTCAGTCTCAAGTTCCTGGGGTAGGTTAACTATTGTTATTGCGTTGAAGGGACATTTATTTACACATATTCCACATCCTATACATAGGGGTTCATTTATATAAGGTTCACCATCTATAAATTCCACAGCCATGATACCCATTTTTACGGGTGGGCAAAACCTCTGACACTCATGATTACATTTATCTGGGTTACATATGTCTCTATCGATTACAGCTACCCTTAAAACCATTATCCCACACTCATCAATCTTATTATGTATCTATGAAGATATTATTATGTAATATCCATCATTTCGGTGGTTATTTATGGCTTTTGATATTAAGAGTGTGGATGAAGATGTTTCCCAAATGTTTAAATGGAGTATGGATATAATGTTTACCACATCTAAGATATGGATCTATCCTGTAATAGTTGCCCTAATCAATGGATTGATTACAGTCGGGATGTCGTGGTATATATATTCCATTGGCTTTGCTTTTGCATTTATATTTCCCCTGTTGAGTATGCTGAATTTTCTTATCGGTATTGCACTAACTATAATAATCTTCTTCTTGACTTTGATGAGTGTTAAAATGTTTATACAGGTCTTTAATGGTGAACCAGTAGATTTTGATATTGCAAAGGAGGATGTCTTGTCAAGCGCTATTCCATACTTAATTGTTGGTATTTTGGCGGCGATATTAAACATATTTATAATTACTATACCTATTGCACTCCTAATTATATCAACCTCTGTGATTATAGGTGCCGATGATATAGGCCGTGTATTCTCGGTATCCATTGACATATTAACTAAGAATTTAGTTCCCGTTATAGTGCTCTCTCTTATAGCGATTATATTTGGATTTGCATTAAATATAATGTCTGCCGGTCCGTTCTTCTTTGGAGCCGTCTTACTCAGTCCATTAACTACATTTGTTGATATATTGATTTTAGGTGCCTTGACCTATCTCTCGTTAAAGGCTTTAGAATCTAAGGAGTCGGAAGAGTCGATGTAGAATACTCTCCAAATACTTTTATGATTTGAAGTAGTTATTGTTTAGAGTAGATATATGATTAGGTATTGGGATGAACCTATAAGTAGGGATGAGTTGTTAAATCATCTAGATGATGATGTAGCTAAATGGTTTAGACGATTTCCGGACTTAACTCCACCCCAGAGATATGGTATACCACCAATTATCAAAGGCTATAATGTATTGATTACATCGCCCACAGGATCTGGAAAGACCTTAACAGCCTTCATATATATCATTAGTGAATTGATTAAGATGGCTAAGAAGGGACTACTTAAAGATTATGTGTACGCTATTTATATCTCTCCCCTTAGGTCACTTAATAATGATATATATAAGAATCTTAGGATACCACTAGATGATATTAAGAAGGCTATCGCTGTTAGAGAAGGCGAAGCTCCAGATATTCGGCTTGGAATCAGGACAGGTGATACACCCCAAAGTGAGAGGAGTAAAATGCTTAGTAAACCCCCTCATATATTAGTTACTACTCCTGAGTCCCTCTCTCTTATGATAACCGCCCCAAAATTTAGGGAGCGGTTGAGGAATATTAAGTGGGTCATAGTGGATGAAGTACATAGTCTATGTGAGAATAAGAGGGGTGTTCATCTATCTGTTTCCCTTGAGCGGCTTAGAGAGTTGGTGGGTAGGGATTTTGTTAGGATCGGATTATCTGCGACTATACATCCACTTGAGGAGGTGGCTCAGTTTCTGGTTGGCTATAATGATGATGGGAGTCCTAGAGAATGTGTGATTGTGGATGCAAGGTTTGTTAAGGATATGGAGCTTAGGTTAGATGCGCCTGTTAAAGACTTGATCTATAGTTCTGCTGAGGATAGGAATGAAGCCCTCTATAAATACTTAGAACATATTATTAACTTACATAGGACGACATTAATTTTTACTAATACGAGGAGTGGGGCTGAGAGGGTTGCTTATCACCTCACTAAATATGGTGTTGTGGATGAAGATGATATAGGGGTTCACCACAGCTCCCTCTCTAGAGATGTAAGGTGGGATATTGAGGATCAACTTAAGAAAGGTCTTGTTAAATGTGTAGTTACCAGTACTAGTCTAGAGCTTGGAATAGATATTGGGTATATAGATGCGGTTGTACAAATAGGGTCGCCAAAGAGTATAAATAGGGGGCTTCAAAGAATTGGTAGAAGTGGACATAGTATTGGGAGGGTGTCGAAGGGATATTTTGTAGCTCTTGATCTGGATGACTTGATTGAAGATGGTGTGTTAATCGCTGAAGCCTACCTAGGGAGGCTTGATAAAACATATATTCCTGAGAATGCCCTTGACGTACTTGCTCAGCATATAGTTGGGATGGCTTTAGAGAGGCGTTGGAAGGTTGAAGATGCTTATCGGGTTGTACGTAGGGCATATCCATATAGAAGGCTTGAATGGAGTGAATTCTTGAATCTATTAAGATACCTAAGTGGTTGGTATGGACTTGAAGGTTATCGGGTCTATGGTAAAATTTGGTTTGATGAGGAGAATATGGAGTTTGGTAGGAGAGGGCGCCTCCTAAGACCAATATATTTTATGAATATCGGTACTATACCTGAGGATATGAGTTTAAAGGTATATAGTGGAAAGCGTGTTATTGGTCTGCTTGAAGAAGAATTTGTAGAACATTTAGATGTAGGTGATATATCTGTTTTA
>DQVL01000080.1 GCA_015661745.1 Thermoprotei archaeon
CTTTACCAGTTTACGGACACTCTCTCTAACGTCACCCTCAAATATAATATTTTTCCGTGGAACTTTAGGTGTAAAATCAACTTTTGAGACGACGGTTGGGGAGCCTCTTAAACCGATACAATTTGGATCTAAACCTAGATCATCATTAGTCCATATCTTTATAGGCGAGTCAAAGATAGTCCTAAGTTTATATTCAAGCTTTACGTGTCTAGGGATTCTACTATACATTTTAATCGCTATTAGACATGGCTTTGTAAGCCTATACCTCTCTATCGAATCCTCAAGTTCCCTCTCGATATAGAAGCTTCCATCTCTATAGTCTAATCTAGTGACGTAATATATATATGGAAGGTTGAGCCATGAAGCCACCTGAGCCCCAATATGGGCTGTTGAACTATCTATAGTTTCATGACCCATAATTATAAGGTCATAGTCACCAATCTTCTCTATAGCCTTTGAAAGGACATATGAGGTTGCCAATGTATCAGCCCCCGCAAATTTCCTATCTGATATTAATATTGCTTCATCGACACCCATACCAATTACATGCTCTAGCCCAGCCTTTGCATGGGGAGGAGCCATAGATATAACCGTTATATAGCCACCATACCTATCCTTTAGATCGAGGGCAAACTCCACCGCCACAAGGTCATGGGGGTTTACGACACTTGGTACACCCTCCCTAACCAATGTCCCAGTCTTTGGATCAATATTTACATTAGTCGTATTCGGTACATATTTAATCCCTACAATAATCTTTAGAGACATCATATACACCTGAGGAATACCCCGATACATAATTTGATTTAGACTCGACATATAGGATGAAGCATATACTATATATAAATATATTAAGATATTCCCATCTACATCATATTAATTAAAGCCTTCCATGCATAACTTCAAGCTATATACTATATCAGCTGAATCTAAAGTGGATCCCACGTCCACTACGTGGATACTCCCAGGTTATAGCCTCCTTAGGACATATTACTCTACAGGTACCACATTCTACACATCCTTCATAGCTGAATAATACTTCATCTCCATGGGATACATAGCATCCCACTGGGCATAACCTGATACATGGTTTATATTCACAGTCTCTACATTTACTTGTATCTAATATTATATGTGGCCTAGGATCTACATCCCAGATATTATTATTTAGCATATCCTCCAACCTAATCTTTCTAAGCTTGAGTTTACTACTCATAGATTCCTATACACCCCCCATAAATCCTTTAAGATGGTGGTTAGTCCAACCAATCCCTTCCTAGATTGGTTAAAGGCATCTCTAAATCTGGTTGATTCAAACTCTAGATTATATATTCTCCTCATAACATTTATAGCTAGTATTGGATACTCCCTGAATAACCTCCTGTTTTCATAGAGTGTATGGACACCTGAAAACTTCTTCAAGTCACGCCCTACAAAGGATTTCTCTATCTCATCCTCATATATAGATAATGATTCCTGACTATATTCTCCAGAGACCTTTGAGATCGTATTTGCAGCTAGATACCCTGTATAGGCAGCTAGATCAACACCTCTATATGTATAACCTAGGTTTAGTAGGAAGCCGCCTGCATCACCAGCAATTACTAATCCATTATAGACAAGCCTCTTAGGTCTAAATGACTTGATATCGGCAGGGATCATATGGGCTGAATACTCCATAACCCTAGCATCCCTAAAGTATTTATTGAATATCCTACTAAGTCGAACCCGCTCCATGAGGTCATAGACATGACTCTTTAAATCCTTAGCTGCATACCCCAAATATATAACTAGACCGAGGCTGACACTATCCCTATTTGTATATAGGAAGCCACCCCCAGGTATACCCTCCGTATATTCACCCATAAATACCCATGCCAAGCCTTCATCATCCTCCAACCCAAAAAATTTATTTATATCATCTTTAGAGAGTTTAAGAACCTCCTTGAAACCCAGTGCAACATTATCGGGCTCGAGAGGCTCTACAAATCCAGATTTCTCCAGGACCAGTCTATTGACCCCTTCACAATCTATAACTACATCTGAATATAACCTTTCATCACCTGATATAATACCTTTTACCCATCCATCCTCAACCAAGAGACGATCCACAACAACTTCAGTAATTAACTTTGCACCTGCCGATACAGCCTTATCAGCCATCCAACTGGATAGATCAGTTAGGTATGTCGTGAAGCTATGTCTACCCCTACCATCATACTCAATTGTCAAGGCTTCCTCATCATATACTACTGAGATACGCTCCTTAACCACCCATCTATGTATTGGAGCTTTATCCAGGTCATCGAAAGCCTTCTCAACAGGGGCCTTATAGACTCTACCTCCAAACATGTTTTTAGCGCCTGGTCTACGCCCCCTCTCAATCATCAATACATTGAATCCAGCCTTAGCAAGGTTATATGCAGCAGCCGAGCCCGATGGTCCAGCCCCTATAACAATAGCATCAAACCTAGTCTCCATCAGCCCCCACCATCTATAAATCCATATTTAGAATCTGTATCCAAGCTTATCATAGAATATATATATTAATTGAATTCGGTGTAATAGATGCTGTGGATGCTATAAATTTTTTATGGATATACTATTCTATTGAGATGTCAATAGAGATTATACCTGTTGAAATGCCTATCGATATAACTGATATGAATGACTTTCTCGAAAACTTGGGGTCGAGGGTTGAAGGATTATTGATGGATAAAGATATACTTGTTATAGCATCTAAAATCCTTCTCAAGGCAAAGAGACTCTATATTAAATTGGATGATGTTGAACCATCTAACAAAGCCGTATCACTAGCGAATAAATATAATATGGATCCAAGGTTTGTAGAACTTATATTAAAAAATTCTTCGATTGTCTTGGGAGGGGTTGATGGGGTTCTCCTAACATATATAGATAATGTATTATCGGCTAATAGTGGATTAGATAGAAAGAATATAGGTATAGATATGGCATCCCTTCCACCCCATTTATTAAGGGGGTCTGCTGAGGAGGTAGCTGAGTATATCCATAGGGAATTCGGTTTGAAAGTTGCTGTATTAATTACAGATAGTATAGTATATCCCTTAAGGATGGGTACTAGACAGTATGTTGTAGATCTATATGGGTTACCACCACTTATAGACTATAGGGGTGGTAGAGACTTATATGATAGGACTATCCAGTTTACAAGGATGAATCTAGCTGATGAGATAGCCTCTGCAGCACATCTAGTTATGGGTGAGGGGGATGAAGCGACTCCATTAGCTATCGTTAGGGGAGTAAGCTACAGTTATTTGGATGAGGATAGAGTAGATGATCTATATATTAAACCTAGTCAATGTCTCTATCAAACACTATATCCACAGGATATGAAGAATAGATAACTAGAATAATGAAATATAGGGGAGATAAAAAGAATATTATATCTTTCCACCGATAACTCCTTTCAACAATGTTTTAGCTATGTACGCAACAATACCTAATACTATACCAACAGCTGCGACCATCGCTATATCTCCAAAGGGTATAGGTAGATCAAACTGTATATCCTCGGTTATATCAGATGGTTCTTCACTCGGCTCTTCAGTATCACCAACCGGTTCCTCCACCGGACCAGTTGAATCACCCCCATCGGGAGTTTCACCACTATCCCCCTGAATATCATCGAGGAGTATTTCAGTCTCTTCGGTCACAGCAGTATCTAGAGCCCTCACATTTTCTCCCACTCTTATAACAACTTCTATTCGAAATTCGCTATATCCGCTAATTGGAGGCTCCACCTCAACATCACCAGGTATGACACATTTATAGGTAGCTATTTTATCCTCTACACTATATTCTAGGGAATATACTGGGGAATCAAGTAGGAAGCAGATGGGATCTGGATCTTCAGGTAATGGAACAACATTTGATACGACGATTTCAACAATGTCAAAATTTCCACCTACTGTGAGGTAGACCCTAATATCGATACCATATTCCCAACCAGAATGCAATAAATTTGTGATCTCATCCCAACTCAATGCTTTATCAGCAAATTCAACCTCTACTATAACTTCGTTACCATCTATATAAGCCCATGCTCTCTGTATATCAACCATATCAAGAGCTGGGTGGTCAGGCTCCAAATTAGTTATCGAATCAATGCCTCTATCCGAATCAATTTTGTATAGTA
>DQVL01000114.1 GCA_015661745.1 Thermoprotei archaeon
ACGACGCTCTTCCGATCTTTACATTATTATCTATATTTTTAATTGGATTCTATATATCTAGATTTTATATAAAAACCTAATCCACATCCTTCAGTGATTCGCCTAGATCCTTTAGCTCACCCTTCTTATAAACATATATTTTCCCTGTTTCACCAGTCAACTTTCTCCTCAGCTTCTCAACTAAAATATAGTCGATAGGAGGAGATATATATCCAAGGTATATGAGTTCAAGAAATATTTTTATTATCTGTTCCGCTAAATACCTGTCTCTCGAAGCTATATTGATAAGATGTTTATATCCATCATCCGTGAATATTCTCTTCACTTTCTGAATAATATCTACCTCTTCATCCACCTTCGTTTCTTCCACATCCTTCTTTCTATTCATCATCTCCATATAGATACGCATCTTTTTCTTCATGATCTTTTCAAGCTCCCTATCTTCCTCCATATGATCCACCTATAAAAAATCTCCGAATCCATGTCTACAGGTATGGATGTTTGGATATAGCTGGCTCACCCTCTCAAGAGCCGATATACTATCATCGTGATACTCGAGTATATTGAAGTTTTCAGCCAGTATCCTACTTATCTGACTTGGTTTATATATATAGTCGGGATTCTTATCATGTATCGGCCTCATATATATCCTGTGAAATTTAACACCGTATCTATTTAGCTGGGATATGGTTACTCTATACATATTCTCCGGTCTACCAGTCAATATTATAACATATAATCCTGAGTCGTATTTAGCGTTTACCTCTTCTATAGTCTCTTTAATTGGCCTATCTAGATATATATATTTTGGACTTAGGAATATTTCCCAGAATCTATCTCTTTCCTCAGGTGTTAAATCGGATAATCTATATATTTTTCTACCATTTGAAGCCTCCTTTAGACATATGTATAACCTTCTTCTAACATCTATTAATGTGTTGTCTATATCATATACAACTGCATCTCTCATATCTATTCAAGATATATTTCTCTATACCATAGTTTATAAAATAAATCGAAAAAAATTTTTTTGGTTCGATATGAGTGTGGAATATAAAGTTAACATGACTAGTAGAGTCTTTTATATTAGGCTTCCAGATAATTCCAAGGCATATCTAAAGTATCATATTGAGGGTGGTAAACTATATTTAGATTCAACATATACACCTGAGAATTGGCGTGGTAGGGGATTAGCTAAGAGACTTGTGGAGTATGCATTAGATTATGCGGTTAGGGAGGGTCTAAAGATTGCTCCGATATGTAGCTATAGCGTCTACTACTTTATTAAGAATCCAGATAAGGTTGATATGCTGGCTGATGAATATAGAGGTATTGACTTGAAAAAATATTATGAGGAGCGTTTGGAGGCTGAAAAAAGTAAATAGATATAGTTCATATAAAGTCGTCTAAAGTTCCACTCTTTCTACTCCCTCTATAAATATCTTTTAATAATTTATCCAGCTGTTTAAAGTCTCTCTCAATGACATTCTTTAGGTTGGGGTTGTATAATGCGGCTGCTGGATGATATGTATAAACAAGATATACATCCAATCCATATATCCTACCTTTTATAATCCTTCCTCTCTCCCTAGTAATTCCCTTGAATACTACACCCAATTCAGCGGATAACGTTTTCGCTGCATGTCTACCCAACGCAACTATTATTCTAGGTTTGAGGATTTGGATCTGCCTCCTTAGATATGGTAGACACTTCTCAATCTCTGTATCAGTAGGGTCTCTATTATTGGGAGGTCTACATTTAACCACATTAGTTATATATACATCATCCCTCTCCATACCTAGTAGTGATATTAGATATGTTAGGTATTCACCAGCTCTCCCCACAAAGGGTCTACCCTGTATATCCTCATTTCTTCCTGGTGCCTCACCAACTAACATGATAATCGGTTCCCTCGACCCTTCTCCCGGGACGGCATTTATCCTGTCTTGATGTAGGGGACATTTTCTACATTTCCTTACTTCATCCTCAATCTTACTTAATTCATCTCTAGTCATTCAAAGAAAAATAATCTGTATAACTATTGAATATATGGTGGTTAAATGGGTTATATATCGGTTGGTGAGGGTAGGGGATATAAAGAAGTTTATATAGTACACATTCCAATGAACTGTGAAATGACCTTTGTTAATGAGCTTAGAGAGTCGGTTTTGGAGGATGTAGATGAGGAAGTTGTCTTTATCAGGTTTTCAGGTGAGTATACAGATGGAAATGGTTTATACAGTCTTGGATGTAGGGACTTCAATAGTGGTATCAGGGAGATTCTATATAGACTCCTATTTCAAGATAGGATATATATAGGGTTGGTGGATAAACCAATCTATAATCTTGAGCTTGAGATACTTCTTGCATTGGACTATATAAAATACTTGGAAGATATAGAACTGGGGTTCACATCTAACTATCTACCGTTATCAGCTGGAACCACCTACGCATTATTTAGAGGCGGTATAAACCTATTGAATCTACTGTATAATAGGGTTAGACTGTCACAGCTAATGTCTATGGGGTTTATACGGGGGGAGAAGGTTGACTCAATAAACCATAGCATATATTTAGATGTAGGTGAAGCTTTAAAAATTAAAAAGTTATATCGTGAGATATTCCTAAGGGAGTCTCAGCATATAGGGTCGGTAGAATCAAACATGTATTTTAGAATATAAGATATTCTTGATTATATAATTATTTAGGAATTTACTTGGTGGTTAAATTTTTATATATAAAATGCTCTGAGTAAAAGGAGATAGTGTGGGGTGGGTCTATGGGGCTATATCTATTGAAGATATTTTCTAGGAATATATTGAAGATGATGGGTATATTCATAGTATTTGTCTTGATATCCCTATTAATTATTTCACCCTCTGTGATATCATCTATAGAGAGGGAGAGACAGGTTAGAGAAAGGTTTGAGGAGTTAAGGAGTCATTTGATTCTTAGATATATAGTTAATGTAGAGAATAGCACCCTACCAGAAGTCGTTGATAGTATAACTCAGATTCTAGATGGGGTTGAGTACATCGATGAATATATATTTGGTGTCTCGATTGGGGGTCTAGGTTTAAAAGGTGATAATAGATTTGGTTTAAACGTAATCGCCTTCTATCCAGACGACTCCATAGAGAGATTTTTATATATAGAGTTGCTAGATGGAGATTTCGATGTAGATACTGGAAAGATACTATTGAACATAGATTATTTGGTGGAGGCACATGATGATGAAGATTTATCTGTTGGTAGTGAAATTACTCTGAGAGGTTTGGATGGAGAGTTATATACCTTCAATATAACGGGGTTATTCACTTTTATGCCAGAAGCTGATATACCTATGGATATAGACTTGCCCGAATATAATTTAGATGCAATTATATCTTCCGATGATTTAGAGAGGCTGGCCAATGTAACTCATGATATGATAGTTTTAAATATTTACATGAGGTTGGACCCGAGGGTTATTCGTGGTGAGTTACAATCCTATAGTGAGGTCTCATTGAGCATAATGAGGTCTATAGAGAGAAGTATAGGTGAGAAGTATATTGTAACAGCTGCACAGGGATTTTATGTTGCATCAAATGTATTTATCCTTCAAACGTTAAACGATATAGTATCTGTAACCGTAACCTCATTCTATTCATTCCCCTATATATTCGGAATCTGGTTTTTAATCGCTATAAACATTGAGATAGTCATCAGAAGTTTTAGGAGGGATCTAGGTCTTATACAATTGAGGGGGGTATCAAATAAAGCTGTTAGAAGGTATTTCCTCCTCTATATGTTTATAATTGCTACGGCAGGGTTGTCAATAGGTATTCTTATATCTCCATTCATAGGAAATTTAATCGTTAATTATTTAGGTTATGAACCCCTTCCAATCATGAGTTTTTATTCGTTAGAATCCTCTATAATATCTTTTGTATTGGGCTATATACTATTGATCATCGCCTTCCATAGACGTGTCTGGATCCTTAAGAATATAAGTCCAATCTCGATTGCTAGGAAATATTTTGAGCCTTTCGAGAGATCTGACTGGAGACCCTCTACACTATTCTATATCTTCTTCATCTTAGCTGTTATAAAGATGGTTGAATGGGGTTTAGCAATAAATATATCTGATTATATAGGAGAATTTGGACCTATAAGTATTATATTAATTATATATAGCATCGTAAGTAACTTTATGAATATCTTGGCACCTATAATCGTTATATATGGAGTTGTAAATCTCACGATCTATAAAACTGAGGCAATATCCAAGATAACAAAGATATTCTCCCATATATTTGCTAGGGGATTCTCAAACATCGTATATAGATATAGTGGTAGGCTCCCCGGTTTAATATCCAAGACTACATTCCTATCTGGATTACTTATTTCACTGATGATCTATTATATAATATTTTCAGGTAGGACTATATACTTCCTAGACTCGGTATCTAATGTAGAGGAGAGGGTTGGTTCTCCAGTATATATAGTTGTTAGTGGAACCAATATCGGCGAGTTTGATAGGCTTAAGAATATAATTAGTGATATCCTCGATAGGGAGAATATAGAAAACTATTTTCTTGGATATGTATTAAATGGTGGGGTTGGGGTTTTCAATACATTTGAAGTGGTTAGATATCTATATGTGGATGACATAGATGAATTCCTTGAATACGCGGGAATAGATGATTGGATGGTTACATCAAGGGTTGAGGAGCCAAATATTTTAATGTATCGTGTATTGGCTGAGAGACTAAGTAACTCAATTGGGAGTGAAATAATAGATAGTGAGCTGGAGTTCGACTTCTATACACATGAGTTGTCAAATCCAGTATATATACATAAAGGTTTTCTCGATGGCTATATAGCGGTATTACCCGGTGGATACGGCTTAGTTATGGATAGAGATTTTATTTCTTTTGAGGATTTGAATGTATCCGTTGATTCTTGGTTAGTTATATTCTCCAGTGAGTCTTCAACTGTATCATATATATTGAAGAGTAGGATGGGTGACCTTAGGGAGTATGGAGTTGAATCAGTAACTATGGTTAAAGAGTCTACACCTATTAATCCCCTCGCCTCATTCATGAGTATATTACAGAAGAATCTATATTCATTTAATGTATATAGTATAGTGGCTGTGGCTGTTGCGATAACACTTCTATCCATAGAATATATTATGGATATGGTTAGAGATCTAATATCAATGAGAGCCCGTGGATTATCGGCCGCGGCAACTAGATTTGTATATATATTGTTGTCACCAATTACTTTATTCAGTATTGCCATCGGCTTCTCCATAGGTATTATAGCAGGTTTTGGAGCTAGTCAACAGATTATCTCTATAATGTTGGGATATGGACCCTCAATCCCAATCTTTATAGATGTGGTTGCACCGATATACTTGGGTGTCGTCCTTCTCATATCTATATTAATACCCTATATAGTCTTGAATATGGTTTATATGAGATATGTGAGGGAGGTGGTGCACTTTGGATAAGGTTGTAGTTGTAAATGATGTAGTTAAAGTATATACGGTGGGGGATAGAGGAGTAACTGCTTTAAGAGGGGTATCCCTCGAAGTTTATCGTGGTGAGCTAGCGATAATTATGGGTCCAAGTGGAAGTGGTAAGACAACCTTATTAAATATTATGGCTGGATTGGATAGACCAAGCTCAGGAAAAATCTATGTATTGGGTAACGATCTAAATATCATGGATGATGAGGAACTGAATAGGTTGAGGCTCCATAAAATTGGGATTGTATTCCAGTTTTTAAATTTAATTAGTAGGCTTACTGCTAAGGAGAATATTGAACTTCCTATGCTGGTCTCTGGTCGGTCTAAAGACTATATCAATAGTAGGGTAGACTATCTCGCATCTAAATTGGGGATTGAAGACGTCCTTGATAAGATGGTTGAAGACTTAAGTGGGGGTGAGCAGCAGAGAGTCGCTATTGCAGCTGCATTGGCTAATGACCCAGAGATTCTATTGGCTGATGAACCAACTGCGGAGCTGGATAGTGATAATATTAGGAGAGTGATATCAATATTTAGGGAGTCAGTTGATTCTGGTAAGACAGTCATTGTGAATACCCATGACCCACGAGTTGCGAGAGAGGGTGATAGGGTATTCCTCCTTGAAGATGGTGCATTAAAAGGTGTTTATAGACCCAGGGAGTTAACTAGTGATCTAGAATCTAGTAAATCAATCTCTGAATATATTGGGAGGCGGCTTGAGGAGCTTAGGGATGAGTTGGAGAGGTTGACTATGGATTTTAGGAATGGGGTTATCGGGGCCGAGGAGTTTATAAAGAGGTATAATAGGATAAAGACGTTGGAAGAAGTTTTTAGGGATGAATTTAGGGTGAGGGGCTAGTTTTAAATCCTTGGCTCTCTAAACACTCCATAAATCCCTTGAATCTCATCTCTATTCTACCATTCCTCCCAGCATATCTACTGTATCTCCTCTCTAAACTGTCTAAATATCCCTCTTCCCTATACCTCCTAATTACTTGATCAGCCTTATCACCTTCATATCCATTTAGATGTAGGATTGTATCTATATCTAACCGTATTCTCTTCTTTGGGGCCTCATCCGGCACCCCAATTGTTAGACCAAATAAAGGATATGTATATCTAGGTAATCCAAGTAGTTTAGCTATTTCACAAGGTCTATTCTGTACGGCTCCTATATAGCATATACCATATCCCATAGACTCAGCAGCCACAACTATATTTTGGGCGGCCAATGCAGCGTCTACCGAAGCTATATATAGTGAATATATATTTGGTTGGAAAGGCTCTATATTTAACTGCTCCATAGCCTTTACAATTCTATTGTAATCAGCTACGAATATTAGGAAGACTGAGCATTCACGTATATGACTCTGGTCTCCACATAATACCGATAGTTTCCTCTTCAACTCTCTGTCTTTTATAGCTATTATACTATATGGCTGTAGATTAGCGGATGAAGGAGCCCTTACACCCGAATAAATAATTGTTTTTAGGGTATCCTCTGGTATATCAACATCTTTATACTTTCTAATTGATACATGGCTATCTATAACATCTATTACCGATTTAAATCGATTCTCCATATAGAAATATTTAATATTATATGTTTTTTAAAGTGGTAGGTGTGCAAAGCCGGTATCTCCAGATATCTTTGGATGGTTTATAGCCTCCTCCATAAGTTTTAAGGAATTTATCTCTTGATATAGCTCCTTAAGGACATCTCGATAGTCCCTTACCCCCCTCTCTATCTCCTCCATATACTTCTCTATTAACCTAGTTCTATCTTCAGACACGAATATTCCGTAGTGGGTTCTCAAGAATGAATCTAATATCTTCCCTTTTAATGTTGGGAGTAATAGGTTTTTAACCTCTCTAACATATTTTCTTTCAAGCAGTGTAGATATTATCTTACTATATGTACTTGGCCGTCCTATCTGCCTCTCCCTCATAAGTCGAATTATATCGCCCTGTGTAAATGCGGATACCAAATATATTGTATCTATTCTCACTTTATCCCGTGGAATATAAATCTCCCTGTCCTTAGGTTCGATATCCTTGAATTGATAATATATTTGGTAGAAGATCCTTAGTATCTCATTATCTATATCTATATTTAATATTCCTTCATGTAGGACTTCGTCTCCCCATATAACTCTATATTTTACTCTTTTGATTATAGCGGGTTTTACCTGGCTTAATATGAATCTATTGAATATCATTCTATATAGTTGGTAATGTCTCTTCTCAAATCTAAATGGGGGTGTTAGATCCCCCTGTATAATCATTTCTCTAAGCATCTCAACATCAATTGGTTTTGTAGGTCTTATACCTTCATGGGCTCCTTCTCCACCCCATCCCCTACCCCAGAAGACGTTCTCACCCTCTCCACCATACTTAAGTTTTAAATATGTCTTTGCCACCATCTTACCTTCATCAGATATGTGTGTGCTATCCGTTCTATGATATGTAATGAGACCGGCCTCGAACAATTCTTGTGCAGTCTTCATTACGTCGTAGGCGCTCATCCTATATATTTTATTTGCATCGGCTATCATTGTATCAGTAGTATATGGGGGTGGAGGCTTAACCTCCTCACTATATATATCACTATATGATATCCTTACAGTTATTCCATCATCTATATTGGGAGTCTCCTTTAACGGCTTTCTAATTGTTATACCTAATGAATCTAAATCTATTATAATACCTTTTACTTTGTTCCTGGCTACCTCCTCCCCCCTATCGACGATCCATTTCAGTACTGGGCTTTGAACTCTACCGGCGCTCCACCCTCCTCTAATGAATGCATCCCATGATATCCTTCTTCTCTTACCCTTCCCAACCATAGTCTTATGGAGTTCATATCTAAGTTCACTATATATTCTCTGGGTAAGTTCAAATCCTATCCATCTATCTTCTATCCTCCTTACAATCTGAGCCTCAACCATTTTCTCACTGAAGTTCCTAGGGTTATTTATAGATTTTAATAACGCTTTTCTCGTAACTTCATGGAACTCTATTCTTTTAACTTCTGATGTATATGGCTTGAGTAATACAGCTATATCCCATCCGATCTTCTCTCCCTCAGTATCTGGATCTGTTCCCACAAGTAGTGTATCTACCTCTGTAGCTACCTCCCTCAGGAAGTTTACTATAACCTTCTTATCATTTAATATTGTCTTTCTACATTTTGGACATACCGTTTTACCATCTATGTATTCAGGGGTTATAAATTGATGCCCATCTTCACATCTCTTTACACTACCATAGATTGGTATGAAATCCTCATCATTCTCTATATATACTCCATAAAAGTTTTTATCGGCATATGCTTTATCGATGACTCCCTTCTCAGATAGCTTCTCAACATTCTCGACTATATCGTATATATGCCCTCCTGATGCACTTATCTGTATTAGTAGGTCGCCAGTAGTGACTTCATATACCATTAACCCATCTCTCCGTCTAATACTTGGTTTACCGAAGAATCTAGCTATTGTCCTAGCCTTATTAGGTGATTCAACTACTATGAATACAGGTTTAATAGGGTCTCTAAACTCTGTCTTTAACTCACCCATTCTAATCATTAAAACCTTTTTTCTATCCTCGTTAATTTCATGGATAATTTTATCTAAATTAATATCATCTAATTTATTCCATTTTACTTCTTCGAAAATCCATTCCATTCTCCTCATAAGTATTTTAAGAAGTTTCTCATTAGTCTCTAATATTATTGATAAACCTTTTGTTATTCCTCCAGCATATAATCTACTAGTTCTTCCACTTGCTTGGATATAAGTATATACATCGGGGATTAATAGATATAATTCACCATCTATCTCTTCAACGACTACATCCGGATGCTTTTTAATCTTTTCTAGAACCATCTTATCTTTGAATACATTCCTTATATATTCTAGTGCATCTAATATTTTCTCTTCAGTCCTACTCTCAGGCTTCCTCTCACCTCTTAAAACCTCGTTTATCCGTAGTATCTGGTATTGGGATCCCCCCCTTATAATTCTATTTGATAGTCTAAGCCAATACTCAATCTTATCCACTTCCTCCCTCTGAATATCTTTTAAGATATTAAGCGTTTTAGCTATTTGAATTAGGTTGGGGTCGGTAAATCTAGCTCCGAATTTGAAACGTGGTGAACCCAGGAATATGGCATATTTTATTTTATCTGGATAGTCTAATCCTCTAACCATCACCCCATAATATATCGCTACACCGATTAAGACATCGATCTCCCCATTCAAAAACTTTTCCAGAGCTGAAAGCCTACCAGATATCAATGTATCAGCCTTTATCCCATTCTCGATCATAAACTTCTTTATATTCTCGGCATACTCAACCCCTCTATCTACAGGTACATATATTAATCCACCGGGACCCAGCCTCCTAACTAGATAGACAAGTTTATCCAGATTTTCCTCTTCAGATGATGATATGCTATAGACGTCATATATATTTCTTAATGTCTCCGATCTTAATCCAATATCAAAATTTAGTATTAGCTTAAATAGTTTAACCCTTATACCCTTAGGACGACCTGTAGCACTTGATATAACCAATACACCCTTCCTGCCAGGTCCTGATTTTATATACCTAATATATTTATTTATCTTATTCCATATCTCTATCTTCTCATCATCTTCTCCACCTCTAACCCTATAATATTTATATAGTAGTTCGATTGTCTTGTCTATTGCACCGTCATCTCTAAAGCCTAATAGATGGATGAGTCTAACGATATTCTTACTACTACGTAGTACCGCGTCAACATCATCTACAAATATAAATTTGAATTTCTTTCCCTTGAGAAGTTCATATCTTGTTGATAGGAATTGGTTTGTGGTGATTAATATTCTGAATTCATCCCTCTGTATCTTACTCTTAACCTCATCTCTCTCTTTTCTTGTCAAGTCGCTGTGGTAGCATATAACGTCATCCACTTCATATCCTAGCCTCTTTAGATATGTTACTGTTTTTTCATATACCTGCTTAACTAGGGGTGTTGTAGGTAGGATTAGATATGCTCTATACTTACTTCTTCTCCCCCTCACCTTAGTTAGATATATGCTCGTCAAGATTCCAAATACTGTTTTACCTATTCCGGTGGGGGCTATTATTGAGAAGCTCTCCCCCTTTAAAACCCTTCTAGCCCATGTAATCTGGGCTCTCCACGGTCTATTCCCAACCGCTTTAGTAAATACTTTCTTGAAGTCATTACTCCATTTATTTAAATTATATAGGTCTATGAATCCCTTCTTTAAAGTTCCCCCCTTCCTAAGCATGTTATAGATAACTTTTAAATCTGGTTTCTCGGGGGGTTTGGGGAGGCATTTTATGCATGGGAGGCCAGACAATAATCTTATATCTTCTATAGGTCCACCACAGTTTATACATCCATCTATATATATCCCGTGGATATGTTCGGCTTTCGTAATACTCATTCTATCAATATTAAGTTCGGTTTATTATTATAAAATTGATTTTTGGAGATAAACTATAATAATATTCAGGAAATTATTTATTAACATGGTGTCTATATGTCCTCAAATATATTGGAAGCTATGACGGGTCCCGTGAGAGTAAGTGGATATGCCAGGAAGATTAGGAGAGTGTTGAACAGGGTCTTTAGGGATATGGTTAGGAAAGGAGAGCTTGACTCTAAGACTTTAAATGAATATATTACTGAGCTTAATAGGAGAATATTTAAGGTTTTGGTAGAGAAGTATAGGGTGCCTAAGGAGGCTGTCACCAATATTAGGTTAAAAGTATCTCTTGTAGATAGTAAGCTTGTGGTAAAGGATATTCAGGTGGATGTCTTCGATATAGATGAGATTTTGAGTAGGAATATAACTGATGAGTTGAAGAATGAGTTTGATCTTTCATGAAGGATTTAATCCTCTTTTTTTACCA
>DQVL01000136.1 GCA_015661745.1 Thermoprotei archaeon
AACAAGTGTATTGTATGTAGAGAGTAAGATTAGAAAGATAAATATATGGATCCCCACAATATCCACATCTATTCTTATACCGATATACTATATACTAAATAGTTATTATGTAATCTTGCTAGCTGATCCATTAGCTAAATCGATAAACCACTTAATACTTAAAGACTATATCGACCCAAAGAATATAATGATATTAGGTAGGAATGAGATGTTTAGACTACTTATCTTCTCCTTTGGGGCATTGGCGATCACACTGATATTGTAAATCAATGATTACCCAGCATATACCTTCCTACCAATCCAGATAGATATTTCAAATAGTATTATGAATGGTAGTGATATTAGAATCATTGATATCGGTGTCGGATCAGGTGTTAAAACTGCTGTTATAAAGAATACACCAAAATATAAATATCTCCTTATATTAGCCAATTGATTAGGATCCAAAACTTGGAATTTAAAAGCCAATACAAGAAAGACGGGCAATGTAAATACAAATCCAGTTGATACCACCCCCAGGAAAACTAGTTCATAGAAACTGGTTACATTAAAAAAATTGGTTAGATCAAGTAAACCAGAGAATAGAAGAAGTATCCGGAAGGTGATTGGCATTATAACATAATATCCATATAGAGCCCCAATTAAAAACGAAAAGGAAAATCCAAATATAAACCTCTTTAAAAACTTTTTTTCATGTGGATAGAGACCCGGCTCTAAAAACATATATATCTCATATGCCAAATAGGGGAGTGTAGTTACAATACCTAGAACCAAGGCAGCTTGAAAATATAGTTCTATAGGGGCGGCGAACGTCGCTGGGATAAGCTCAACTCTATCAGCCACCTCCTCAAGTAGGTCTGACCTTACTCTCTCGAGTAGATATAGGGATAGAGGGTTATACACCTCCCCTCTAACCATTTTAGATAAATCCTCTATTGACGCGGGCATAATAAGATAAGTTACCATAGATATAAAACCGAAGATAACCACTCTCCTAAGTCTGATAAGCAACTCAGATAGATGGTCCCAAAAAGTAAGTTCCTCCTCCAACTCCTCTTCAACAGACATTATAGACTATTCACCATCCCCATTAACAGAGTCGTTTCCACCGTTCTCCACATTCCTCCTAACCCTTCTAACAGGTCTTATATTTTTGGGGGCTTCACCCGTAAAGTCTAGGGCTTCTCCACCCTCCTCCAAACCCTTTCTAAACTCCTCCTCCAAAGCCTTCCTATATCTATTCAATTCAGCATAGTATTTACCTAATGTACGTGCAATACCAGGTAGTTTATCAGGTCCAAATAGAATTAGGAAGAATATTAGTAGAAACATTATCTCTGTAAATCCCAGCTCCATATCATCACCTAATAAATATACCTAACCCTATAATATTCTAATATGCATAAATACTATTGAATAAAACAGCTTTAAGGTGGTATTATTGAAGAGGTTGTGGGCTCCATGGAGGATAGAATATATAAAGAAGCCTAAAGAGAAGGAGTGTCTATTCTGTAGGGTTCCTAAAGAGGATAATGATAGGGAGAACCTCCTCCTACATAGGGGTGAGAAGGCATATATAATATTGAATAGATATCCATATAACAATGGACATTTAATGATTGCACCATATAAACATGTGGCTACACCTCTAGACTTAGATAAGGAGGAGGACCTCGAGATATCAAACCTAC
The DNA here is from genome assembly GCA_015661745.1 of Thermoprotei archaeon. Lineage (GTDB taxonomy): Archaea > Thermoproteota > Nitrososphaeria > Geothermarchaeales > JDFR-13 > SZUA-1514. The sequence goes on from DQVL01000136.1 coordinate 1,692, forward strand.
TTAGGCTATGTATAAAGATATTGGATGATGTTATGAAGCCACAAGGATATAATATTGGGGCGAATATTGGGAGGGCTGCAGGGGCAGGTATAGAGGAACACTATCACATCCATATAGTTCCTAGATGGTTTGGAGATACAAATTATATGCCTATATTAGCTGATACAAAGGTCATTGTTGAATATCTATACCAGACCTATGACAACCTCCATAAATCAATTACTAAAGCTTTAAACACTGGTTAACTATCCATATAATCCAGTCTCTTCATCCCTCTTCTTGGCGAGCTCCTCAGCATGCTTCTTAAGCTCATTCTCTAAAGATGTTATGAGCCTCGCCATTAGCTCTCTCTGCATACCGAGGAAGCCAATTAAATCTCTTGAGCTAACCATGCCAACGAGACGGCCAAACTTATTTACAACTGGCACCCTCCTAACACCGTATTTAAGCATTACAGCGGCTATCTGATCTAAAGTTGCCTCAGCCGGGACATAATATACATTTTCAGTCATTATATCTCCAGCCCTAACCTTATTAGGATCTAATTCCCTCGCCACTACCCGAGTAGTTATATCTTTAAATGTAATTATCCCCTTAATATTCCTATCACTATCCACTATTACAACAGCTCCAGACCCACTCTCATCCATGGTCTTAGCAACCATAGTAATTGATAGATCAGGAGAGATTGATATAGCCGGCTCCATAATATCATATGCCCTAATCCCCATTATCTGAGATATATAGGCATATAACTTCCTATTAATCTCATTTAAACCTAGATCTAACTTTTCACTCATACCATAGATATAATAATAAACTAGAATATAATACTCAGATATACTTAAGCATCTAACCAAATAATTTGTATGGGGAGCAACCCACCCGTATCTATATAATGAGTAGGAACTTTTTTCTAAGATAGATAAATATATGTATTGATCCAATAGAATATTCTGTATTGGGATGATGAATACCTCCGTTTCAGAGCAATGACGACGAGGCATTTGACTGACCCTCACATAGAGAGGAAGATATTTTGGCTAACTTCTAATATCAGAGATTTGATTACCATATACCAGTTACACCAAAATTTCACGCTATACATGTAAATATGGAGTCACCCTTGATTATTGCCCCAGCTTTATCCACTGCCTAAGCAATTGAGGAGGTGTAAGAGAATGAGAGTCTTCTACTACGTACACTTGAATCTTCTGCATCAGTAAGCATAGAATCTCCCTTCACTTTTATCTGACCAACTAAAAACATATCCTCAATATCAAGCGATACATATTGGAATTATCCTCTATAAATAGAGAGAGTTTATAGAGGTTTTTTGGGATCTGTATCAATATATTTATAGATAATTCAGCCTATCATATAGACTCAACAGTGGTACTTAAGTCATAGGAGGGTTTACCACGTCTATATATATTTAAAGAATAAATTATTCAACAATGATAAGTGGAACATGAAATGTCACTTTATCTTATCTCCCCATGATATAGTTTTATTGATGGAGAAGAGGTATTTATAGTTAAGGTTTTTAGCCTTGATAAGGTTGAATATGGCTATATATGGTTGGAGGAATCTGCCTCTTCCAGATTGCATAGTCTCTGGTCTCTACCCAGTAAAGCTATATCTAACTTCTTAATTAGATCCCTTCCCGCAAGGTATCTCCCTCCACCATATAATGGGGTTTCGATGAAGAACTCAAACTCATTACCGAAAATCCTTACTATGGCGATCCCCCTCCTCATTATAACCTCACCAATTAAAGTGTTATATATTGGGAATTGGCTTCTCGGATACT
>DQVL01000018.1 GCA_015661745.1 Thermoprotei archaeon
AAATATTATCTTTTAGCCTCTCAATAGGTATAGTCGTCATGTGAGACTCTATAAATGGTAGAAACTCGCCTCTGCCAACCATAACAGATTTTACACCATCACTAGATAGATAGATTGTTCTATCACCCTCCTCATAGAGTAGAACCATATTATCGATACCAGGGGGAATATAATCGGTTAATAACATTAGAAGCTTCTTTAAAGCTTCATAATCGCCATCTAGAGACTTCTCAACTAAATTATCAAGAATATTCATAATAATACAATACTATATAGAGGCTATAGATAAAGCCTCGATGGAAAATCTAAATATTGATATATAGATAATATGTGAAGTATATGTAAAGTTTATTATTATATGGTGATATGGTGATTTCCATACGAAACTAATGACTCCTCATTACTATACTAGATATTGTTTAGAGCATCGATGATAATACCGGTTTTATCCCTCCACATATCAATAACCTCCCTTGCTTCATCCTCTGTAAGCCTATGTCTACCACTCCAGAACCCTCCATACCTCCCCCATCTAGGGATTACATGTACATGAAAATGGAATATAACTTGACCGGCTGCCCCACCACTATTTGTTACAATATTAACTCCCGGTGCATCGAATTCAACACGGTATATCCTACCCAGTATAGATGATAAAAACCACGTTCTAGCCAAGAGTTTATACGGTGTATCATGGATAGACTCATAATGTTCTCTAGGGATTACAAGTAGATGCCCTTTAGAAACTGGATAGATATCGAGGAATACCATATTTAATTCGTCTTCATATATAATGTAAGAGTGGGTCTCACCCCTTGCTATACTACAGAATATACATGTCATAAAGAATTATTTTATCGTAGAATATGTATAAATCATCTTAGTATATGGTTGATTATCTATGAGGATTATACAGAGTTTTGGGGGGGATCCAATATATAATATTGCGTTGGAGGAGGTACTCTCTGATCTCTCGATAGAGTTAAAGGATGAGATTATAAGGCTCTGGATAGAGGATAAGACATTAGTAATAGGGTATGGACAGAGGGTAGAGGATGAAATAGATATTGAAGAGGCCTATAGACATGGCATCCCTATTGTTAGGAGACAGTCGGGGGGTGGAACAGTATATCATGATCTAGGGAATATCAATATAAGCTTATATCTACCTATACGCATATTAGACGTGTCAAAGATATATGAGATCGGTAGTAGATATATACTCTCTACATTGAGGAGGATGTCACTAGAGCCATATATAGAGAATAGAAATGATATCGTGGTAGACGGTTATAAAGTATCAGGTTCATCCATATGGATCAGGAGGAAAGCAACTGTATATCACGCTACATTATTGGTAGATGCAGATATAGATTTGATGATGAAGCTTTTAAAACCCCCTATACATCTAGTTAGAGAGGGTAGAGTCAAACCCTCAAAATATAGACCTACCAACCTAAAGCATTTTATTGATATAGATGTTGGAGAAGCCCTTAAAATACTTAGGGTGACAGTAGCTGAACTGGCTGGTAAAACTTTACCAATAAGGCTTGACGGCGTATTATATAGGAGGCTTGAAGAGAAGGTAGAGAAATATTTAGATAGTAAATGGAATATAAATGATGGATATAAGGGATCGCCACCATACAATCTACTTCAGTAGATAATGATATGGCTTACCCAGAGAATATTCAGCAGCTTCTCTCAAAGCCTCAGATACAGTTGGATGTGGATGTACAGTTAATGCTAAATCCTCTAATGAGGCTCTAGTCTCGAGAAGGTAGGTGGCTTCCCCAGCCAGTTCAGATGCATTTGGTGCAGCTATATGTATACCATATATGAGGCCTTCACCATCTACAATTAGTTTAACGAAGCCTTCACTAACCCCCTCCATATATGCTTTGGCTAAGCCTCCTATAGGATATATAACTTCTTTAACATCATATCCAGCTTCTCTGGCTTCATCATATGTAAACCCTACTGATACAAGCTCAGGCTCGGTATATACGACTGATGGGATATATTTAGAGACTCTATACATTTCACCGCCCGATGCATTTTCACCGGCTATCACACCCTCAAGAAACGCTTTATGGGCTAACATAGGTTTTCCAGCTAGATCACCCACTGCATATACCCCATCAATACTTGTTTTATTCATATCATCCACAATTACAAAGCCTTCATTATCAAGCTTAACACCTAGTTTATCCAAATCCCTTGAATTAGGTTTACGGCCTACAGCTATAAGGACTGTATCAACTTCTAGTTTTACATTATTTGAGAGTTTCACCATTAGAGATTCACCATTTCTAACCCATTCCTCAGCCTTAACACCAGTATATATCTTTACATCCTTCTTCTTGAGAAGTCTATCCATCAGCATAGAGAAGTCTTTATCCATTAGGGGTAATACCCTATCAAGAAGCTCGATTAGATATACATCAACGCCTAATTCAGAGAATATAGTTGCATATTCAACCCCTATATAGCCGGCACCTATTATAGCAATTGAATTAGGTAATTCACTGATATCCAAAATACTTCTATTATTATGGATATATTCACCGTCTACAGTGAAGCCTGGGATATCGACTGGTTTAGAGCCCATAGCCAATATTATTTTATCCCCGTATAACTCTTCACCATTGACAGTTACATTTCTAATATCTTTGAAGATAGCCTCCCCCTTATAAATATCGACTCCATATCCCTTCAAAAGATATTCAATGCCTCTAGATGATCTATTGGAGACCTTCCTAACCCATTTAACCAATTCTCTATAATCAATCTCTGTATCTCCAACGATAAATGGATATTTGGCTAGGTCAGAAGCTATCTTAGCTCCCTTCAATAAAGCCTTGGTAGGTATACATCCATAGTTTGTACATTCTCCCCCAAATCTATCTCTCTCAATAATAGCTACTTTAGCTCCATTCTGTGAAGCCCTTATAGCTGCAGGATATCCTCCGGGTCCACCACCCACTACCAACACATCATACTTTTTCATTATATACACCAAATACCTTATTCTATCAGAAGGATATATGGGTTTTCTAGAAGCTCTTTAAGCCTCATAAGGAATCTGGTTACATACGCTCCTTCAAGGACTCTATGGTCGAAGCTGATAGAGAGATACATAAACTTCCTGTTTACAAGTCTGTCACCATCTAAAACTGGTCTCTCAAATATTCTATGGACACCTAATATAGCGACCTCAGGTGGATTGATTACAGCCATGCCGGCTATAGAGCCTATAGAACCTATATTTGTTATTGTAAAAGTCCCTCCACTTACATCATCAAGGGTTAACTCACCCTTCCTCGCCTTATCAGCTAGGGACCTAATCTCACGGGCAAGTTCAACTATAGATTTTTTATCTGCATCCTTAATATTGGGTACTACAAGGGCTTCACCAGCGTCTACAGCCAATCCAATATTATAATATTTCTTAACTATAATCTCTCCCCTCTCATCATCAACCGATGAATTGAGAAGTGGATACTCCTTTAATGCAGATATAACAGCCTTTATAATAAACGGTAGAATAGTGATTTTAACACCTCTATCAGCCCCATACTTCTTCACACGTTCTCTTAGACTCCATAACTCAGTTACATCAACCTCCTCAATAAGGTATGCATGGGGGATAACCCTCTTAGCCTCAGCCATATTCTTAAACATAAATCTACGGATACCCCTTATCTCAATCCTCTCCTCCAACACCTCCTTCGACACAGGCTTCTCAGGAACCGGCTCTGGAGATATAGATGCAACATATGACTCTACATCAGCCTTTGTAATTATACCCTTAGGCCCCGTGCCTTGAACCCTACTTAGGTCTACCCCCAACCTCTTGGCAAGTAACCTAACTCCAGGAGGCGCTTTTACACGTTTACCTGTATAACTCTTTCCAACTTCTTGCTTAATAGGTTCCTCCACAACAGGTTTATCAGGGGATTCTCTAGCCTCTCCATCAACTACTTCAATCTCGAGAAGTGGTGAGCCAACAGGTACTAGTTCACCCTCCTTAGCCAATATTCTAACTATCTTTCCCTCATAGGGTGATGGGATCTCAACCTTGGCTTTAGCGGTCAATACCTCAACAATTGGCTGGAACTGTTTTACATAGTCACCCTCTTTAACAAGCCATTTAACTATCTCACCCTCCGCAATACCCTCTCCAATATCAGGTAATTTATATATCTTCTTAACCATTACACCCTACCTCAATACTCCATAAGTTTAGATATAGCGTTATATATACGGGCTATGTTAGGCATATAAAGTTTTTCATGGGCTAAGGGAAAGGGAGTATCATATCCTGTGACCCTCAATATAGGCCCATATAAAAGATCTACATGCTCCTCAACTATATATGCCGATAATTCAGAGCCTAAACCCAGTGTTTTTGGAGCCTCATGAACTATAAGCATTCGACCGGTCTTCTCAAGACTATCGATAATCAAGTCTTTATCATATGGATATAAAGTCCTTAAATCTATTATCTCAACCTCTACACCAAGCTTCTCCTTAACTATATCAGCTGCCTGCTTAGATATATGTACCATCGCACCCCAGGTAACAAGGGTTATATCCCCACCCTCCCTAACAATCTTACCTTTACCAAGTTCAATCGTATAATCATCTTCAGGGACTTCCTCCTTTATAACCCTATATATAGATTTAGGCTCTAGAAATATCACTGGATCGTTGAGTCTAATAGCTGTCTTTAGAAGTCCTTTGGCATCATAGGGTCCACTTGGCATCATAACGTATAAGCCGGTTGTATGGATAAATAGAGACTCTGGACTCTGGCTATGATGCATACCACCTTTAATACCTCCACAACATGGACTTCTAAGGACTAGAGGTACGTTATACATTCCACCTGATCTAAATCTTATTCTAGCCATGTTACTATAGATTTGGTCGAAAGCTTCATAGACGAAATCTATGAATTGGATCTCGGCTACAGGTCTAAGACCATATAATGCTAGACCTATTGAGAACCCTATAATACCTAATTCGGTTAATGGGGTATCAATGACTCTCTCCTCCCCAAATAAGTCTATTAAGCCGTCTGTAACTAGGAATACACCTCCTCTACGCCCAATATCCTCACCCAATACAACTACTCTATCATCACGTTCCATCTCCTCACGTAGAGCCATGTTTAAAGCTTCAACCATATTTATTTGAGGCATTTTAATCCACCTCTAAACCGAGGCTCTTCATCAACTCTAATGACTCCCTAAACTCCCTAAGTTGGTCTTGTAGATTCCATGGTAACTTCTCAAATACATTATGGAAGAAGACGTCATGTGGGAGACCACCTTTATTAAGGACTTTCTTAGCTATATCCTCTATATAATTGTAATATCGTCTATAAAGCTCATTAGCCTCTGAATCAGTTAATACACCCTTGAAGATAAGATAATTTCTATATCTCTTGAGTGGCTCATACTTCATCATACGATTAACCTCCTCTTCAGACCGATATTTACTTGGGTCATCAGCAGTTGTATGAGAACCCAATCTATATGTAAGCATCTCAATTAGATATGGCTCCTTCTCCTTCCTAGCCTTTTCAACAGCTTCAGAGGCAATCTTATACATAGCTAAGACGTCGTTCCCATCAACCCTAATAGATTCTATGCCATATACCAATCCTCTGAAGGCTATAGATGGGGATCTAGTCTGTCTATCGAATGGAACTGATATAGCCCACTGGTTATTTTCACATACAAATATTACTGGGACTCTATATACACCGGCAAAGTTTAGTCCAGCATGGAAATCACCTCTAGAGGTGGCTCCATCACCAAACATAACCATGGTTACCGAGTCTCTATCTAGATATTTCATGGCGTAAGCCACTCCAACTGCATGGGGGATCTGGTTACCCACTGGAACTGGAGTTGGAACCATATTAAATCTCCGGTTTCCATATATTGCGAAATCACTACCCTTTAAAGGATCATCTTGATTATATAGGGCTCGATCAAGGATCTCCTCCTCATCCATTCCCCTAACAAGGTATACACCCAAATCTCTATAGCTTGGAAATACCCAGTCATCAGGTTTTAGTGGAGTCACAGCCCCCACAATAGCTTCTTGACCTAGATTCGGTGCATGGATAGCAACCTTACCAAGTCTCTGAAGTTTCAACAACCATTCATCCAATACTCTAGCTCTAACCATATATTCATATAATTTATATAGTGTAGAGCCATCTAAATTGGGTTCATCCCCAACTATATTACCCTCCTCATCTATAATTCTATATATTCCTAACGTCTTTTCAATAGAAGCTTCATCTATACCCCTTACAATTCTAGACATTATACCATATATATAGACTAAACTCTTTATTAAGGAAAAATAGGGGATATAAAACTATAGATAATGTTTAACTACTCTTCAACAATTATCTCTGCGAACATCCCCTGATGGAAATGAGTTTTACCAGCTTCGATAGTACCCTCCGCCTCTAAACATATTATATAGCATGTACCAGGCTCCTCAAATACAATCTCAACCACAGTCTCCTCTCCAGGCTCCAGAACAACCTCTAATAATG
>DQVL01000118.1 GCA_015661745.1 Thermoprotei archaeon
CTATTGGACCCTTATTAGATGTTATTACGTGTTTACCATTATTTAGGGCTTCTCTTATGTGGCTATAGCCTGGTTCTCCATCGACTAGGTTAGTCGGTGTTACCTCAATAACTAAGTCTATATCATCGTCATATATAGCTCTATATGAATCGACATCCAAGTATTTAGGATGAGCCTTGAGAGATCCATCTCTATCAATGTATTTCAATATCATCCCAAGTTCTAATCCCTCTCCCGAATATACCGATCCCTTAACAGGGTCTATAATATATAAGACTTTAATATCTACTCTATAGCGTCCCCTAAAGATATTAATATATTTATTTAATACCCTGATAAAGCCTTGGCCTACAACCCCAAATCCAATTAAACCAGTCTTTAAAACCCTCATAATAATTGTATAGCGTTAATGATATCATTAAAATTAGTTATTAGGTTCTATAGATACCAATATTCATATAAATTTTTTATCTCCTTATTGTTTGAAAGACCCCTTCCGAATGGGAGGCGATAGTTTCAAATATTCCTATGAACCTTGGATTTTCTGGGATTTTCCCATTGAGAATAGAGACTTGAGTAGCCCATGCCTTAACGAGAGGTATGGGATGGGGGAGCTGTGAAATCCCCAGATGAAGTATTGGTGAGAAGCCAGCATGGAAAGGGATAAACCACATCCATCAAGACGGGGTGGTTCACTAGGATTATATAATAAGATTCCGGCTTTGGAGATAATTGAATTATATTAGGTAGTTATATCTAGATTATAACTATAAATTAAATATATGAGTGATAAACTTGATTTTGAGTCTCTAACGAATCTGAGACTTGTATCAAGTCCTTCGATCTCTCCAGATGGTGGTAGAGTCCTATTCACAGTTTCTAGGATGGATTTAGATTCAGATAAATATATCAATAATATATGGCTATATGATGTTGAGAACGATACATATGATGCGGTTACCCAAGGACCCCATGACTTCTGTCCATTATGGAGTAGTAGAGGCGATCGATTCCTTTTTATGGGGAGGAGATATATTGAAGAAGGTAAACCGGGTATAGAGATATGGATCTCAAATATGGTTGGTGAGCCTAGACAGTTGATTAAGTTGGAGGGTGGAGCATCAAAAGTTGAGTGGAGTAGGGATGATAAATATATCCTTGTATTGACTAGGGTTGGTGAGTTGGATAAGGATGTTAAATATGTTGAGAGGATACCTATATGGTTCAACGGTGAAGGCTTTATATATAATCTTAGGAGGCATATCCTCCTAGTAGACTCTATAAGTGGTGAATATAGGCAGTTAACCGATGGAGATATAAATGTTGTCGATGCATCTATAAGTCCAGATGGTAAATATATAGCCTATCTAGTATCTGGTGAAGAGTTAAAACCATATTTAATAGATCTACACCTCCTAAATATAGAGAGTGGTGAGGATATTACATTGCTTAAGGGATATACAGCATGGAATGTTGGGTGGTCACCCGATGGAAGAAATATACTTTTTGTAGGGCATGAACGACCCCGTGGATTAACTAGTCATAACAGACTTTATTTATATAGCCTTAAGAATGATGAAGTTAAATGTCTAACAAAGTCCCTAGATAAGAATGTAGCTAATACGTTAAACTGTGATACCCGTGGGCCTTCATGTTCCCCTAGATTTAAACCGTTAGATAGAGAGATATATTTTATAGTAACCAATGGTGGATACACATCAATCTATAGAGCCGATTATGAAGGAGAGGTGGAGGAATATCTAAAGATCGATAAGTATTCGATAGATGAATTTGATGTATCGAGAGATTTAACCGTTTTCACAGCGATGACCTTCGATAAGCCAAAGGAATTATATATATACATGGATGGAATGTATAAGAAGGTCACCAACTTCAACGATATGTTTATTAAGAGATTCAGTTTATCAAGCGCTGAACACTTCAGATTTAGGGCTTCAGATGGTGTGGATATAGATGGGTGGATTATGAAGCCCCTAAACTTAGATGGTGATAAGAAGATACCATGGATACTCTATATACATGGAGGTCCAAAGACAATTTTTGGATATAGCTTTATGGAGGAGTTCCAATTATATATAAATAAAGGGTATGGAGTTGTATTTATAAATCCGAGGGGGAGTGACGGCTATACAGAAGAATTTGCAGATATTAGGAAGCACTATGGTGAGAGGGACTATCAAGATTTGATGGAGGCTGTAGATTATGTAACTAAAAAATATAGTTTTCTAGATTCATCAAGAATAGGTGTTGCCGGAGGTAGCTATGGAGGCTTTATGACGAATTGGATAGTAACTCATACCGACAAGTTTAAAGCAGCCGTTACTATGCGGTCTATATGCAATTGGATCTCATTCTATGGAACGACTGATATCGGCTTCTACTTCGCCGAGGATCAAATAGGCTGTATACCATGGAGAGACCCCTCTAAATGTATGGAGAAGAGCCCAATATTCTATGTTGAGAATGTAAAGACACCTACATTAATAATCCACTCTATTGAAGATTATCGATGCTGGCTAGATCAAGCTCTAGAATTCTTTACAGCGTTGAAGATGGTTGGTGTTGAGACTAAGATGGCTCTATTTCCTAAGGAGAATCATGATCTAAGTAGGACTGGTAAGCCTAAGCATAGGGTTGAGAGGTTAAAGACTATAGTTGAGTGGTTCGATAAATATCTTAAGGCTGTTGAGGAGAAGTAGATTGAGGAGAATATATTTAATGGGTATTGCATATCTAATTTTTACCATAACCTCTATCCAACTTGTCTATTCATCTCCTGAGGTATGTGGATATATTGATGAGGTGGTTGATGGAGATACTCTATGGATGTCTATTGATAAAGTCTATATAGATAGATATATGGATTTCATGGATGAAGCCGTTAAGGTTAGGCTGGCTGATATAGATGCACCAGAGTTGTCTACACCTGAGGGGTTAGCCAGTAGAGATGAATTGTTGAGGCTCATAAATGAATATGGTAATTATGCATGTTTAAACGTTGACGATGAATATGTATATGATGTATATGGTAGGGTAATAGAAATATTATATTTGAGTTATAATGCGACTCACCTACTAAATGTGAATCAGTATCTTGTTGAGAATGGATATGCATTATATATTGATTACCAGAATGAATTTGGTTTGGATTCTTTTAACATATATATATCCAAGAATAGTGAATTGGTGCAGCCTAGTCTACCCGATATCTATATAATTATGTTTATAGCGATTATAGTCGCTATATACTTGGTTAAACGTAGAAAAATCTTATTATAGATATATAGATAGACATATACACAATTAATAATTGAATAAATTATTTTACACCTTTACCATGGTGAAAGGTATAAAATCTTTAAATATGAATCTAATTCCATTATATGATAATGAATTTCTAAGGGTGTTACTATGTCAGAGCTACAAATCGATTTAAAACGTTATTTTAGGGAGGATGGCTACGTCAACTATGATGAGTTAAGTAAGGTTAAGGATAGTATGATCTTCGCCTTGGTCGGTCAGAAAATAGTTGAGGAGACTATGCCGAAGGAGGGTGTAGATTTCCAGTTTAAGATTAGAGCTAAGGTACCTATTAGAGATGGAGAGAAGAAGATTAAGAGTACATTAAGTATATGCCCGGAATGTAGAAGCCTGATTAGAGGCGTTGTATTGGAGAGGGATGGTGCAATCTATATTAGAAAGGTGTGTCCCGACCATGGAGAAATAGAGGAGGTATATTGGAGTGACGCTGAATTCTTCTATAAAAAGAGTAAGGAATCATATGATGGCCATGGAGTAAGCAATCCATTTGTGGATCTTGTTAATCCCTGTCCATACAACTGTGGGTTATGTGCTAGACATAAGAGTCATACAGCTCTGCTGAACCTGGTTATTACCAATAGATGTCACCTATCATGTTGGTACTGTTTCTTCTATGCTGAGGCTGCTGGATACATATTCGAGCCTACACTAGATCATATAAGGTTTATGATGGAGTCTGCAAGGAGTATGGAGCCAGTACCTGCAATGGCGTTACAGATTACTGGTGGAGAGCCTACTCTAAGGGAAGACTTGGTTGAGATTGTTAAGATGGCTAAGGAACTAGGCTTTGTACATGTACAGCTTAATACAACGGGTATAAACTTCGTTGATAGGCCAGAGTATTTAAGGGAGTTGAGGTTGGCTGGTGTAAATACTCTCTATATGAGCTTTGACGGTGTAACTCCATATACGAATCCTAAGAATCATTGGGAAGTTCCATTTATTTTTGATGCAGCTAGGAAATCTGGTATGGGCATAGTCCTTGTACCCACTGTTATTAGGACTGTTAATGATCATGAAGTTGGTCCAATGCTGTACTTTGCCTTAAGACATAATGACGTCGTTAGGGGATTGAATTATCAGCCTGTAAGCTTGGTAGGTAGAATGCCTAAACATGAGAGGCAGAGGCTTAGGATCACCATCCCCGATGTAGTTAGACTTGTTGAGGAGCATACGAATGGAGAGGTCCTGATGGATCACTGGTTCTCTGTTCCATTTACAGCTCCTATAAGTGAGTTTATAGAGTTGGTAACTGGTAAGCATCAGTTCAAGATGACTAATCACTTTGCCTGTGGAGTTGCTACATATCTATTCCAGGATCAGAAGACTGGTAAGATTACACCATTACCAAAGTTTATGGATGTTGAGGAATTATCTAATTACCTTAAGGAATTGAATGAGTATATGAGGAAGGGTGGAAGTAGAAAGTTGGCTTTGATGAAGCTCCTCGCCAAGATCCCATCCTTCATAGATCGGAAGGAGACTCCAGAACAGCTTAGGAAGAAGGGTAGGATATATAAGATACTCTTTGATGTCTTCGCAAGACATGACTATAGCTCCCTAGGTAAGTTCCATCTAAATACTCTATACGTTGGTATGATGCATTTCCAGGATGAGTATAACTATGATGTAGCTAGGATCCAGAGATGTGATATACACTATGTAGGTCCAGATGGTAGGATAATGCCCTTCTGTACATATAATGTGATGCCTGAGATGTATAGGGACAGGCTTATCAAGAGGTATTCACTAAGTTTAAGAGAGTATCTTAAGAGAACAGGTTTAAAGAGTCTTAGTCAGGAGAGGTATAGAAGGAATATCAAGAGGTTAGAGGCTGATCCACTATATAGAATGACTTATGATGGCTTCTGGGATCCAGATAGCATCTCCTATGAGGAGAAGAAGAGGATATCTATCAAGTTCGGTATTCCAGTCGTCGAGTAATTCCTACTACTTTTTTTCTATAAATTATTTATCACGTATTAGAAATCTTATTGATTCTATTGGAGGTAAGGTTTTGATATGGCTGTTATATATCGTATAAACCTTGATTACTACAATTCATATCATGATTTCAAGCTTAAACTGGACGGTAGGTTATATAGGTATATCGAGGGGGGATGGTCTGAAGTTGAAGGTGTAGAGATAGATCCAGATGAACGTTTCATCCTATTTTTTGAGAGGGTCTTCACACATTATCTTAGGAAACTTACGTTTAATGATATAGTGACGGCCGATGATTATGAGCTTGAAGTGTATATGTATGAATCTAATGATCCCGGTTTAATAAGTATCCATAGATGTGAGTGGGAGCGTCCAATACCTCCTATCACATATTATCATGTCTATAAATATTTTGATGGTGATGAGAGTTTTGGTGACTATGAAAAGGATAAGCTTAAAAAATTTATTTTAGAGCATGGTATAAACTATGATCTCTAGCTAATTATATGGAATGGTACAAGCCTCAATTGGATGGTCTCTATATCAAAGTGGAAATATAGGTTATATTCACCCATCATCTCACCATGGTCTGATGTAATTATTATCGTCTTTCCTTTATTCTCTCCTATTATCTTCTCTACATATGATAAAGCTATATTCAAGTTATCCATGTATCCATTCCATATTAGATTATCGACATCTCTTTTACTTAAGTGCCTCCTTAGATAGGGGATATATAGATATTCGAACCCGAGTCTAGTGCCTGACTTCATAATCTCTTTGTCAAGACTATATATTAATCTATTGATTTTCCAATGGTTAATATATGGTGTATGAGGCTGCATAAAATGTATAACCATTCTATAATCTCTACCGAGCCTCATACCCTTTAACTCCATCCTCAACTTAGCCATTTTATATGATCTATATACCGTCCATGGTGTAACCGTATATAACTTTCTATCCATACCTCTTCTCCATACCTCGATTATATCCATAAATTTATCTCTTAAATCATATAGGAAGAGTCGATGTAGATGTTTTCTAACCCCTAAGGATTTATTTACAAATATGTTTGCTGATATGTATATTATGTCATTCCATTTATTATCTAGCCATGTCCTCATTATCCAGTGAGGTGTTATAGAGGCGGGTGACCATGCATACTCTATATTACCTGGAAGTTTGGATGCTCTAGATGATTTATAGGCGTCATATCTACATGCATCTAAGACGATTAGGATATCCCAGTTTATGTCATGGATAAGTTTCTTTTGGTCTGGTGCATCTATATTGGGATACCCCCCAGCTTTATCGATTAATCTACTGGATATTCTCCCCAGTATAATTGGAATTAGATATCTATATCTATATGAGAATCGAATTATATTTATTCCACGCTTTATTAAATGGCGTGGATCTATATTTTCTCTATTTGCCATATAATCTCTATGTAAATCTCTTTGATATAATTGATTCACATATTTTACATTCTTCAATATCTACATCCGGCTCCAGAAATTTGTGGAAGTCGCATATATACTCTCTAGTTATGAAATAAAGTACTATTTCATTTAAATCTCTAGTTACCTCCTCTTTAGATGGTCTCTCCCTAACAATTTTATCGGCTAACCTTTTTATCATGTTAAGTATATCAGGATATTTATAGATTTCATCAATATATTTACCCCTTGACTGGCTCATATAGTAGGATACACTCGCTTGTGTTATATAGAGTGCTTTAGCTATCTCCATCTGTTTATATTTATATTCGCTATTCAAAATTCTTACTAAGATGCTTCTTACAGCGGGTAATATACTCTTTACAATTACTTCAAAGGGTGTATACATCTACCCACCAAATATAATATCGTTATAACGATGTTAATATAGTTATATACTATTCATATATTTGGATATCCAGTCTAGTATCAATTTTATATATATAACTCTATTTCTATGTTTTGCTACTCCATGACCTTCATCCTCAAAGATGTATATATCCACATCCCTATTTAGACTCTTCAATTTCTCATATATTTGGATGCTCTCCTCAACAGGCACTCTAGGATCATTCCTTCCATGTATTAAAAGAAGTGGTGCTACGATCCTATCTATATAATATATGGGAGAGATCTTCCTCAAAAAGTCTAGGTCGTTATCTAGACTTCCATATTCTCTCTCCCTTAGCCTCCTTCTCCATGGACCAGTATTTCTTAAGAATGTCTCTAGGTTGGAGATTCCAACTACTGATACGGCTGCTCTCCATAGATCTGGATAGTGTGTTATTAGATATAGTGTTGCGAATCCCCCATAGCTACCCCCTATTACAGCGGTTTTATCTTTCTCAATAACCCCTTTTTGAGATAGGTCATATAATACCTCAACTATATCCTTTAAACTTCTCTCCCTATTTCTTCTATCATCTAAATGTCTAAATCTCTTTCCATAACCAGTGCTCCCTCTATAATTGGGTTGGACAACTGTATATCCATTATTTACTAATACCTGTATTAATGGGTTATAGATAGGTCTGCTCTGGCTCTCAGGCCCCCCATGGGGGTATATTATAGTGCCTCTCGAGTCTTTAGCCTTGTAAACTAGACTCTCTATCTCCAAACCATCCGAGGCAATTGTTTTATATATCTTGGGTTCACTCAAATGATTGGCTAACTCATTAAATTTATCACAGTATTTTATGGGCTCCAATTTCCCATCTTTTAATATCCATATTGACTCTCCATATCTAACGGTATTTAATGAAAATAATGGTTCTCCATCAACATCTATATATGCTAATACACCCTTTGGCTTCTTAATCTCTTCATCATCAATTTTTATAACGCTGTCTCCAGATACATTTACTGAATATATTAGGTTGCCATCTCTATATTTCATCATCTCAATCTCATATTCCTCCTCTAAAATCTTTTCAAATGATGTGTTTAGAGTATACTCCGCTATATATCTCTTGTCAGAGTTATAATCAGTTACTAAATATAGTTTCTCATTATCTATCCACTGTATACTTGAGAAATGGGTATCGGGATATTCGATCGAGTCTATGACTTCCCCCGTCTCTACATCTACTACGTAGATATTTTGCTCCCACGTTGCATTACTCTTGCTGATAACCAATTTATCGCCATCTGGTGATATTTGAATAGGATATATATTTTCATATGGACCGAATATCTTATACTCCTCCCCTGTTCCATAGTTATATATATAGACTTCAAATAGTCTCGGATCACTCCTATTTGTTGCATATGGAATTATCTTCTCCTCTTCATATGCTTCGCCCGGTATATTAATTGATTTCCCATCTCCTAATGTGAAGAGTTTTTCACCCTTATATATATCAATACCAGTGATATACCATCTTTCATTCCCATTTACATCATGTATCGGGAATATAACTTTGTTCTTCAAATCTTTCCTATAACCAGTTACTCTATCGAGATCAGGAGTTAACACTTTAAACTTATCATCTTTAAATTCATATAGTTTTGGTGATCCATCCAAATCTGAGATAAGGAATATCCTCCCTTCTACCCATCCCCCCTGTCTATATGCATGTATATCAATATATGTATTTATATTGGGTATCAAATCATCACCCTATATTGAGATTTGATATATAGAGGTATAGATATCTAATATTAGTAAAAGGAGTAGATCTATAATTAATTTTATTATCACTCAATGTTTCGGATCCATCATAACTATATCAATTGATAGATATTTGGAATATATTTAAATTCTTTGAATATCATTATGATTATCGATAGTGTTCTAACATGATATTCCATAAATTAAGTTTTTTCTTCTTGTCGTTTGGAAGTTCCCATGTGTGAGTGTGGAGATTTTTTTAGGAGATCGGAAG
>DQVL01000126.1 GCA_015661745.1 Thermoprotei archaeon
ATTACTGGTGGGATGGCAGGTATATCAGGTGCTATGCTCCCACTCTGGTTTAGAACAGATCCTTCTATCGGTTCACTTATAATTATCAATGTATTTGCAGCGAGTATATTGGGAGGAGTTAGGAGTCTATTACTAGCTATTGTATCTACATACTTAATTGGATTTACAGAGATATTGGGGACAACTTATCTATCAACTATCGTCCCTATGATAGGCGGTGTATCTACAGCGTCATATAGACCATTATTCCCGTTAGCCATGCTTGTATTTGCTTTACTAGTACTTCCCGAGGGGTTCTATGGGTTATGGGAGAAATATCGTGAGAAGAAGTTAAAGGGTAGGACGGAGGAGGGTGAAACATGAGTCTACATGATTTGATACTTCAATTACCTCTTGAGGGTCTACTCGGTTTTATTGTTGACCTGTCATTCTTTCTGGCAATCTATATAATCGTTACTACAGCCTTAAACCTACAATATGGATATACAGGTATCCCTAACTTTGGTCTAGCCTTTGGTGTAGCCATAGGCGCTTATATGACGGGATACGTGCCTGGTAGACTCGCATATATGATGTATTATGATCAGATAGCTGAAAAAGTGGCTCCAATGTGTCCATCACTAGAATATGTGAGATGTAACATATTTATTAGGAATGAGATCAACGCTATAATATCTAAAGACCCTATTATAAGTATTGGACTATTGTTTTTAACATTGTTTATTGCTATCGCCGCGGGCGGTATCCTAGGATATATAGCTTCATATCCCGCTATAAGGTTAAGAGTAGATTTTCTGATGATGGTTTTAATAGCTATAGCAGAGGGTGTCAGGATAGTAGGCATGAATTATGAGCCCCTAGCAGGTGGGACATTAGGCGTATCCGTCCCCAATCTGATGGCTTGGACAGGATTACCCAGGACATGGCAAAGCGCTATAATGGTTTTAACTATAACAGCTTTAGTGATATACTTTACATTCCATCTATTCTGGTCTCCATATGGTAGAGTTCTAAAGGCCGTTAGAGAGAGTGAGGAGGCAGCGTTAGCAGTGGGTATAAATGTAAATAAAGTGAAGATCGAGGCAATGGTTGTTGGAAGCGCAATTGCAGCTGTTGCAGGATCAGTATATAGCTTGTATCTAGGGAATGTAGTCCCAACATCATATACTAGGTATGACTGGACATTCTGGCCATGGCTAATGCTACTCCTCGGCGGAAGAGGTAGTGAATTTGGTGCGATAGCTGGAACAGTAGGTATAATATCTATTAGGAGGGTCATCTCAATTTATAAGCATGGGGTACAACCTCTATTCCCATTTGATGTAGTATGGCTGGAGAGGATAGCCCTTGGCGTTGCATTCCTAGTTATTATGATGTTCAAGCCATATGGATTATTCCCAGAAAAACCTTTTAGATTAAAGGGTGTCCATGACAAGCAGGTCATAGTCAGGGGGGAGAAGGATTAGATTCTCTCCTCTACCCTATATAAATTTATTCCGGCATCATCTATCTCCTTTAAATACCTTCTAAATAATTCATCATCTAAACCTATATATTCGGGAAGTATAACCTCCCATTCGAATATCCCATCCAATAACATATGTCCATACCTAGCTAGGTTAAAGCCGGTTGCTATCTGCATACCAGTCATCCCAAGTTCATCATTATAATATATATATGAGTAATAGATTGCCTCTACATCTCTAGAATATCCATATACAGCTAAGAGAGTTTTATCCCTAGGATCTTTAGATAGATATTTATCAAACAATTTAGCTGTTACTTTAACAGGTTCGACAGCATATCCATCAACATCTATTGGGTCTATATCCAGAAACCCTATTTCACGTAGTAAATACATCTCCTTGAGATGCCCCTTATACCTAATTGTATATTCAGCCATGTTAGGAACATCCTTCAACGTATTTAATAATGTCTTTAATCCATCGGAAATGAAATATTCATATTCACCTTCACCTGGTAGTTTGACGATGCCGGTATCCTCGAATGGATCGAAATATTTAACCTCTCCATCAACCACTTTCCGACATTTAATCTTATACTGGAGTAGGAAGCCTAGTGGATTCCATGTTATATTAGTTTTTAGGGGTTTACCCTCGGGATCCAGTGGGATCCCCCCTACATATATCTCAAGCTTATCAAGACCATCCAACTCTCGATATAAAGCCCCTGATAATGTCTGTGCCATACCCGGTGCTACACCTGCATATAGAAATGCTTTACATCCAGATTTCTTTGCCATATTTTGGTAGAGGGGGATTCTATCCTCTGGTACAGAGGATACGTCGACCACGTTAATACCTTGACTGATCATATACTCTACATATTTATTTGATATATCAATGGGAAGTGATGAGAGGAATAACCTTGCTCTATCTTTATATCTTGATAGGTCATCCAATTTTGGAGTTAACCTAGCTATATCAATATCTAATTCAGTACGAATCTTCTTTAGACGTTCCTCACTAATATCTAACGCTAAAACCTTATAACCTAATCTCTTGAGATCATATGCAGCGGCGTATCCGATCCTACCTACACCTAATATACATACATCATATTTCATCATAATTAGTGTATAGAGTGGCCATTAATATACCCATATCTACATGTTTTGGAGATATATATATCCAAACTAAATATAATGTATATGAAGTTTGATACACTATGTATACATGCGGGAGAGGAATATTTAGAATATGACGTTACACCGCCTATACATCTATCCTCAACCTTTAAAATAAAGGATATTAATCAGAGATTCTTATACTCAAGGACTGATAACCCGACTAGAGCCTCTTTAGAAGAGAAATTAGCTTCTATCGAGGGGGGTAGATATGCCTTAGCATTCTCCTCTGGCATGGGAGCCTTATCCGCGGTATTCCTCTCCATACTTGGTAAGGGTGATAAATTGGTTGTATCTAAAGATTTATATGGTGGGACTAAGCATCTATGTAAAAATATACTTCCCAGGTTTGGGATAAAAGTGGTTTATGTAGACACTAGAGACCCTGAAAATATTGTGGATGAAGCGGGGGATGCAAAGCTTATACATATAGAGACACCGAGCAACCCAATGATGTGGATATCCCCCATCAAGGAGATATCTGAAGTAGCTAAGAGATATGGAGCATTATTATCTGTAGATAATACATTTGCATCACCATATATACAGAGGCCACTAGAGTTGGGAGCGGATATATCGATACATAGTGCAACCAAATATTTATCTGGACATAGCGACATAATAGCTGGTGCAGCAGTATTTAAAGATGAAGAACTCTATAGAAATACAAAGGTTTTGAGATCAAGACTTGGTAATCCACTATCGCCGTTCGACTCATACCTCCTACTGAGGAGTATAAAGACTTTAGGTGTTAGAGTTGAGAGACACTCTAGCAATGCATATAGAATAGCTAAATATTTAGAGGAGCATCCCAAGATATCCAATGTATTATATCCATTTCTCGACAGTTTTCCACAGTATGAAATGGCTAAGAGGCAGATGAGACTAGGTGGAGGAATGATCACATTTAATTTAAAGACGGATGATCAAGAGAAGATAGATAGGTTCCTAGACAGCTTTACCATAATCAGTAAAGCAGTTAGCCTAGGTGGTGTTGAATCACTTATTGAACAGCCATATACAATGACCCATAGAGAACTAACGGAGGAGGAGAAGAATGAATTGGGGATTTTGAGAGGGACAATAAGATTTTCAGTCGGTATAGAAGATGTAGATGACATTATAAATGATCTTTCAAAAGCCCTCGAAGCTATATAATATTGAGATGTATATGAGTGATGAGGAGATAGTAAGGCTTGCATATGATGGGAGATGCTTTGTATGTGAAGCTTTAGCTGATAACCTATCCAACGAATTTAACTTAAAGGCTATACCAGTTCAGAACCTATATAAAAAATATGGTTTAGAACATGATGCATATCTCATAGTTAGGGATAGGAAGTATAAGGGGTATAGTTGGTTAATACACTTTATTTTAAGGGGAAAGTTTAAAAAAGTGTTTACAGCCATTATATTAGCTTCCTATCCAATAACCGTTAAATATAGGTTGATTAAGGGATATGGGGGGCATCCAGTAAAGTATCTAGGTGAAGGAAAGATATTTTTGAAATTGGCAACCCTATTCTTATCCCTATACCTGCTCAGATGGATATTAAAAATATGGTTTAGGATATGGGGGTTAAGGCTTAAGCATCCTATATAGAATCCTAAGATAGACTCTAAAAGCCCGTTTTACATCATTAATCTCTATCCTCTCATCAAATCCATGTATTCTACTCCATTCCCCAGGTCCATATACCACAGCGTCGCACCCCTTAAGTCTAAAATGTCTCCCATCAGTCGCCCCCATAACAAGAGAAGGCTTAGGCTTATAACCCATCTCTTCATATGCAGACTCTTCAATCACTTTAGCCAATGGCGTCTCTGGATTGGTATAGTTGGGATCATGTCCAGATATCTTCTCAATAGATACTCCATCAAATTTAGACAGCTTCTCACCAACCAGCTTGAGTACATCATCAACTGTGATAGCATGTGGTATACGCATATCGAAATCTATTGTACATTCGGGGGCAACTACATTTGTCTTTACACCACCATTTATCAACCCAACATTACAGGATAACCTAAAAAATATTTTTTCAATACCATCTAAACCCAATAACTCCTTAGCTTTTAAACCACTTTGTATAGCTATATCACGTATATCCCCTGGAGGTTCAAAGTCTATCTCACTCAACTTATATATTTCTTTAATAACTTCACCAGCCTTAAGAATAGCATTATCCCCCGCATACGGCGATACACTTGCATGTGCTGGCTCACCAACAACCTTAACCCTATACCATACAATACCTTTCTCCCCAATATTATAATAGTTTAATGTAGATGGTTCACCCAATAAGACATAATTCGGTTTTATACCTAATTCCTCAGCAATATATAAGCTACCATATTGACCACCCACCTCCTCATCACCGACTGCCGCCAATGACACACCCCTATCAAACTTGTCAAATACATTTGTAAACACTGCATATGCAAATATTAATGCTGATAATCCACCCTTCATATCACTCGCTCCACGTCCATATACATATCCATCAACTATCTTACCAGAATATGGTGGATATGTCCATCTACTATGGTCACCCTCGGGAACTACATCCATATGACCATTCAACATTATATAGTCTTCCCCACCAACATTAGAATATATTGTGACTACTCCTTCCTTCGGTTCAATCCATCTACTCTGTAGACCCCATTTAGATAGGAAGCTTTGTACATATTCAGCGGCTTCCCTCACATCTCCAGGTGGATTTACACTCTTAACCTGTATAAAGCCACTTAAGAAATTTATCAATTCATCCTCATATTCCCTTCCCCTAGATAAAAGCATATCTAACTTAGAGTCTACAGTCATAACACTCAAAAAATAATTAATGTATCTAAAGCTTTATTTAACCTCCTCATTAAAAAGACGTGTCAACATAATGATGAAATATGTTAGTGACGCTATTATAAGGGATGTATGGAGAATAGCCATGTATGACCCCTTAAATATATTTATTAAATCGGTTATTATCCTGAGTAAAACAGCGGTATTTAACATTATCATCGGTGTATAACTTAAATTTCTATATGCCGGCTTTCTAAGTATAATGGGTGGGAGCATTATACCCCCATAGGCATAGATAAAATTACCTATAAACCCTAGGGTTAAACTGTGTAGAGAAGCATCCCAGATTAGTATATCGGGAGAAGGTAAAATCGAAGGTATAGCGAGATATATAATGAGAAGAATATATGATGTGTATAGCCAGAGACCCGCCATATTTAAATGTCTAGTGAAATATCTATATCTAATCCAGTCTCTCTCCCGCATCCTACTAGCATATTCATTACCTGGATATCTCTCGAAGATGTTATATGCTATACCATAGATAGATATGGAGAGTAGAAATAGTATGGCGGCTAAGCTAAAAAACATATATCTATTTAGAACTAGGCTCAATATAGTTAGTATAATACCCAATATGTGTAGTATAAATGAATATTTTAATATGCTATCCCTCACATAAGTAAATTTAAACTTCATCGTCCTAACAGATACACCGATTATAAGGGATACTACAAAACCAGTTAAGAACAGATGGTCATATCTATATTCATTCAATATTAGTGGCGACCCATAAATGAACATATAATAAACTCTATATCCAAGGATAAATAGTAATGTCGACATTGACAATGCAATATATAGATCGGCCGATCTATAAACCCTATTGTTTAGACGGATCCTAGATAAAATATATAATGCGAAGATACCTGCTCCAAGAGTTGAGGCAATCGTAGGATAAGGAGTATATATCGAGTTGAATACCAAGATAACTTGTGTAGCCTCGCCAGAGACTAATAGAGCTACAGTAGATAATGCATATTTTAGACTGGCTTTATAATTCCAAAATGCAGGTATAAAAGTATATGCTACACCCATTATAAAGGGTAATAAAACCATGTAGTACATTATGCTTGGATGTAGAGATATATATGTAGATACATTAGATAATGGCGTCTCCCACAATATATATAGCCAGAGACCACCGATCAACACACCAGCCATGGAGGCAATATAAACTAGATATATAACTTTTTTAGCCAATACAGATGTGGGGAAAGTGTAGCTCATATGTATATACATTTGAAGATATACAAATTATTAAATAATTGTATAACCACATTAGATAAGAAAATTATTGAACAAATTGGATATATATTGGTTTCATATCCCGATTAGTTGGAAACATTGGGTTATATACTATTGGAACAAAATTTTTTCATAGCTAAAACCTTTTAATAAATAATTATGTTATAGAAATATGGTTGGCATGGAGGAGTTGAAAAGGAAATTTATAGAGTTATTAGATAAAGATAACGAGTTTCGCTATTTAATCATGGGCTACCTAGGCCTATCTGAAGTTATGAAAAGGCTGGAGGGGCATGACAGGAAATTCAATGAAGTAATTACAGAGTTGAAGAGGCATAGCGAGATACTAGAGAAACATGACAGGAAATTCAATGAAGTAATTACAGAGTTGAAGAGGCATAGCGAGATACTAGAGAAACATGACAGGAAATTCAATGAGATA
>DQVL01000015.1 GCA_015661745.1 Thermoprotei archaeon
ATCTCCTAGGATACAGTGATATATAGCTGGAGTATAATCTAGATATATATGACACTGACCTTCTCCAATGGTCCTGAATATTCTAGGCTTAGAAAGGTTTTGATGTATATCCCTGGTGATGAAGTAAAGTATGTAGATGGAAGGAACTATCGGGATATGCTCTTTAGAAGACCCGTTGATTATAACCTACTATATAGACAGTTTAATATCTTGATAGATGTGTTTAGGGGTGAGGGTGTAGAGGTTATACTCTTGAATGAATTGTTTGAATTGGCTGGTTGGAGACCTAGTTTAATCCCTCCAAATATGATGTTTATTAGGGATGTATTCGGTGTTATAAAGGATAGTGTGATACTTGGTAACATGGCTTATGAGGTTAGGAGGATGGAGCCTATCATAATGGGTGAGTTATTGAGGAGACTGAAACTTAGTGATTTCTATGTAATGGGTGGAAAGAAATATTTTGAGGGGGGAGACCTTATACAATTGAATAATGAGTATCTATTGATTGGATATGGACCTAGAACTAGTTTCCCAGCCGCCTTGGAGATCTCCTCCTTGGCTAGAGAGGCAGGTCTAAACACTATATTGATCTCGATGCCTCCATATAGGGTTCACCTAGACGGTGGAATGATGCCGTTGGATAGAGATTTAATTATAGCTCATAGACCCTCACTAGAGTATTATCCCTCCCTAGTTATATACCGTGATGGGTCGAGAGACGTTATAAACACATTCCAATTCCTTAGGGATATTGGCTATACATTTATCGAGGTCGATGATGAAGAATCTAAAAACTTCGGTCCCAATACTATAGTACTTTATAGAGGGAAGGTAATATCATATAGCTGGAATAGTGGAGCCATAGAAAGTCTAAGGGAATATGGGATAGATGTTATCCCATTTGATGGTACAGAGGTTAGTGGTGCAGGAGGTGGACCACACTGTATATTCAATACATTAGAGAGAAGGTAAAGCTAAAATAGGAAAACCATATTCATGAGAATAGTTAAATATAAACTGAATTAGGGATATACACCCAAGAACTTAATTTATATTTAGTATTCACCCTCCAATAAAATAACCTATTCATAACGATTTACTTATGTATCCAGCGAATTTATATAAAGATATAAATGTATTAACTATATTATAGATTGATATTTACATATATATAATCTCATAAATCTTTTTATAGTTATAACTGTTATTGTTATGAGAAATGGATTGATAAACCTTTTGCCTATATTTAAATTGATTTATATGGTGAATACATATGCAGATCATATACTGACGGTTGGAGATGAGAGTATACAGTCCCAGGGAGTTGATACCTATTATTCATATTTTCAGAGGACATGGACTAGAGTAGTTTATAATACTTTGACGGAGAAGGTTATTGCACATACTGGTAATCATCACCTTGAAGGCATCTTATCTGCAAGTATAGAATTTCATGCACACCCCAACTTTGCAGGGTATGTATGTGATAGATTGTTGGGGGAATGTAAATGGGTTCGGTCAGATGTAGATACGGTTGACTTGTACATGTTTTACTGGGTTATATATGATGATGTAACTACATATTCTAGGGTTGAGATATATAGTTAGAGATGACGCCTCTAAAGAAGATTTTCATTATATTAGTTACAGCTTTATTAGTAGGTTCTACCATATTTATACTCTCAATATTAGGGGTCCAGGGTAGGGAGGCTTTTTTCCATATCTATAGTGATGAAATTACTTTAAAGTATAAAATGGTTAATACTGAAATTGTCCTCCGTGATGGCTCTAGCTATATAGATATTGATGGTATATTAGTTGTTAAACTCTCATATTTAGATGGTTGGAGGATAGATTCTATAGAAGTTTATATTGATGGGGTCGGTGAATTAACTACCGAATATAATGAGAGATATATGGAGGATCCAGCTGACATATTCATACCTTTTACACTGGATAAGAGGTTAATTAATAATCCATATGTATCGGTTTTAGATCCATCAAATAAATTTTTCCCCTCTAGAACTCCTCTGATTCCTGAGGGAAGTCTATGGGAGCGATATAATATAGGTTCAATAGATATAATCAGTATGGAATATACACGGACAAATATCTCGATAGACTATGGAGTGATATATATCTTGAATGCAACATTTACCTACTACTTCACCCTAGAGAAGGCTACATTAATACCTATATCACTAATTCCTCCCCTCTTCTCAGGACTATGGATTGATATGGACATTGAAATTTTCCAGGGGAACCTTATCCTCTATGATTTTGAGGGGGTTGAGGTGATATATAAGTGAGTTACCCAGTTATTCTAGAGGATGTATCATTAAAAAATTATATTCGGAATATATCGATATCCTTTGAAGAGGGTAATATACACTGTATTGTAGGTCCTAATGGATCTGGAAAAACAACTCTCCTACGTCTAATTACAGGTCTTATAAAACCTTCTTCAGGTAGTATCTCTGTCCTCGGTAGGGATCCATTTAGATATAGAGGTAGGTATGGAAGGTCTTTGGCTGCTGCCCTGGAGCCTCAGCCACTACCTAAATCTGTATCTGTCTTAGAATATCTAAAGCATATATCAAGGTTATATGGATTAGATTTTGAAGATATACTAAGTTTTTCTCGGGAGATAGGATTAGATAAATATTTCGGGATTTACCTTGAACATTTATCTAGTGGAAATATTAAGAAGGTTCTACTGACCCAATCTATATGTATAAATCCAGATATACTTATCCTTGATGAGCCTACAATGCATCTAGACCTTACCACAAGGGGTAAGATCCTAAATCATCTACTTAAACTATCTGAGGGGGGAACAACTATAATCGTCTCTTCACATGAGTTTAACGATATGGAGAAGATAGCTGATAAAGTCCATTTTATATATGATGGGAGAATGATTAAATCCGCTTTTCTAAGTGATTTGGCTGAAGAGTATGGAGTGGCTTTTGTTAAGGAGGATCTGGAAGATATAGATGGAAAAATTTTTGTATCTAGATTCGGGGAGTACCATAAACTAGTTGGTCTCAGGGACGACCTTGAAAGGCTTGATGTGGATGTTAAGATAGCTAGTCTAGCAGATATATATGAATATACTCTATATAGAGGGGTCTCATATGAAGATATATGAGTTATATAGATTTGAGTTTCTCAGATTAATTAAGTCTAAAAATATAGTGTTTAGCTTGATACTATCGGTTTTAACGATATTTATGAGTCCATTAAGTAAGTATATTATATCATCAAGTATATATCCACCCCCAATTCCAAAGAGCCTTATATCGATAGATAAATATGTCTATATAGTTACCTCCTATCTAAGGGAGGTGGTGGGTCCCCTCACAGGACTATATATATACCTACCTATTCTCCTACTCTCCCTATATCTATATGAGTTATTGGATGACTCTTTCTCAAGGGGTGAGGCCTCAAATAGAATTGTATTACCTGTTCAGTTACATACATATCTTACTTCGAAGGTCTTGGCTGCTGTATCAATCAGCTTATTATATAGTCTAGTAATCTATATGGGGATCTTTATCTCGTTAAACTATACTTTAGAGAGTCTATTGATCGTTGTTGGGGGCTTATCAATCTATATTTTAATATATGCATATTCGATACTGGTTTCTACATTATTAATTAGGAGTGTCTGGCTCTCCATCTTGATACATATATTCCTTGTCGTGTTCACCAATATAGTTGTTATGCAGAATATAGATACCGGTGGCTTGACATATATCTCAAGATTTCTAGCATCTACCTATAATGTGGTGTTAATATCTATATTTCTCGGTGCTACATCCACCCTTGATCAGATAAGGAGTTTATATGGTGACCGGTTAGATGAGATAACGACATTCTTATTAGATGAATTATATTATAAATATTCGGTATTCAACTTTGAGGATCTACTAATCACCACTACATATCTATTTACGCTATTTACACTTTTCTATATATTTACTAGGAGGTATGAGATATATGAATATATATAATATATTTAGAGTCTCTACATTAATAACATCTATATTGATACTTGTGAACATCCTGTTATTATATCCACCGGATTATGGAATCTTCCCACCAGAGTATGCGGAGGAGGTTAACTCAACTATTGAGGTTGATTCTAAGGTTTACATGATATTAACTACTCGTTTCCCACCAGGTATATATAGTGCGCCAGAGTCGGATGGCATCTCTATAATATGGGGTGGGAACTTATCCAATATCTCCAGCTTCGAGAATCAATTCTTTAATATCTATATAGTAGCGGTTGAGTTTGAAGGTGATGTACTTGATTATACCCTTATTAGGGAGCCTATACCACTATATCTATATTCTCTAGTCATCCTAACCATTATATTCATCTCATCAATAGTAGGTAGTGTATTATATAGGAGGTCGGTATATCATAGGATTTAACCTTCCAATATTATACCCTACTTAACAGGTCTTGGATAGTATCCTGTATAGAGAGTAGAAACTATATTTTTAACGTCTATATCATAAGTTTAATATGCCATAAACCAAATGTATTCACAAGTCTTTGGAGATGATATTTATGGAGCTATATATCCTTTCATGGGTTGTTATAGTAGGTCTGATACATGGTTTAGAGCCTGGACATGGATGGCCACTAGCAATTATATACTCTCTAGGTAGTTATAGGTCATATCTCAGGGGCTTGATATCATCAGGTATAATATCTCTATTCCATTTTCTCTCAACCGTTGCCGTAGTAGCTGTTTTCCTAATATTTAGTATGTTTATAAATATTCCAGAAATATATTTGGATGTAATCGCCGTTACACTCTTGGTGGGTCTCGGTATATATATCCTTCTAAAGAGTGATGATGATGAAATTAAACTTGATGAATCAGTTAATCTAAGGAAGGTTGCATATATAGCTTTTATAATAGGTTTTGCCCATGAAGAAGAGTTTATGTTGATTGGGTTGATACTGTCAGGTGTAGATCCATTATCACTCATCATTGCATATTCAGGTGCTGTAACACTCTCTATAACCACTATAACATTAGCTGGTATAAGGATGTATGAAGTTGTTAAGGCTAGGGTGGATAGGGTGGAAGACTACCTAAGATATATTGCTGGGGTCAGCCTCATACTCATGGGTGTAACGATCCTATTAGGGGATATACTAAAACTATTAAATTAAGTATATACTCCAATCATATCCAAGGTTTTAAGCCCGGGCGGGGATTTGAACCCCGGTAAAGCAGGTGTCCATCGATCATTCCATGGGTCTCAACACCTGCAGCC
>DQVL01000084.1 GCA_015661745.1 Thermoprotei archaeon
GTATAGATAATGATTCGCCTATTTTTAAATTTAAGATATATATAGCTAGAGATTCAGGTAAAATTGTAGTTTCATTAAAAAATGGACCATATTCTTCACCACCCCATTTTATTCGTGGAAGATAGTATACATGTACTTTACATTTAACATTTGTAGGCATTGCCTCCTTTATTATAGAAGTTTTCTCTAATACCTCTAAAGTTACTGGTAATTTTATAAGACCAGACTTGCCGTGTATAGAGTAGGGTGCTCTAATAAGTCTGCTAAGATCAGTAATAACAGCCGGATCAATACCAATACCTAACTTCGAGGATATAAAATCATTAAATTTCCTTAATAACTCTTTATCTCTATCAAGACTTCTAAGAAACCGATATAGCCCTTTTCTATCGTTCTTTAATTTATCTATTTCCATTAAAATAGCTTTTAACTCTCTGGTTTCTACTTCGCCTAGTAAATTTTGTAATTCATCAATCAATTTTACAACCAAATATGCATTTTCGTCTCTAATCGATGAGAGATCAAGACTATCCAAAGTAAAAAAATCTTTTAAACTGATTCTTTCTATATCATCTAATTCTAACAGGGGACCATCTTCAATATGGACATGAAAACCCCTTAATCCACTAAAATAAATTCTAATTAAAAACTCGTCTATTCCTAGGGTCTCTTTTAATATCGATAATAAGTAATTCAATTCTTTTATCATAGAGTTAACCACATTATCGTCCACAAAAACGATTTCCTTTGTTTCAGAGCCGCATATTACACATTTTTCTTTTTCGCCAAATTCCCCACACGATCTATTTGTACATCTAAAAATTCTTACAACATTAACTCTTGGTATGTGATCAGCGTCCAGATCAAAAATTACATCAGTCTTTAATCTATATTTTTGATCCATCGCATTTCCAGGATATTCATAGTACGAAGCAGAGTAATATACCCCTTTCGGAATATAATTTGAAAGTTTAGACTTAAAATCCCTTAAATTAGGTATACTGATATGTCTAATCATCTTTCCGTCAATACTTAGTATTGCCCACTCCCTTTTTTCTGGTTCCTTCACCATATTGTAAATCTTTTCATGTGTTCTTATATAGTATGCTGATAGGTAATTCTTTATATACAATATATCAGATTTCTTCATTTCCGTGGTCCCTTCTTCAAAAATACATATTTTAAGGGATGAATAATAGAGTATCTTCTACATGTATCATCTGCTTTACAAAATCCGTAACTTACAATTTTTCTACAAGATGGAATGGAATACCTTGTTTTTCCTCCTCTTAAACCCAGTATATGCTCAACTTGATACCTTGTCATCTTTTCATTAAAGTCTGGTGTTAAATTAAATAACTGGATTATTTCTTCTTTCTTATATCCCATCGCATTTAAAAAGGTAACCAGCGTAAATCTTTCACTATGACTTAGACCTTTATCTATATTATTTAATAAGTATTTTATACATGGGGGATATAACCTATGATCTTTAGTTATAAAATCTCTCTTCAACTGAGTCTCATTTCTTGGAATTATGTCTCTAACTTCTTTTATTAGGTCTTGTGCAATAGAATATATCTTCTTTGGAGTAGCCTTTATAGAAAAAAATATTTCAAATAAACGGATTCTTATAGCTTCTTGTAAAAGTCTTACAATATTTCTTTTATTTAGAAGTACGAAGCCCTTATCTACCGGAAAATAATATATCTTCCAAAATTTATCAGATAGTTTCCTAGTAAACTTTATAAATTCATAAAATGGAACCCCATAGTAGTATTCTCCATTGATTTCATATAATTTTACATTTATTCCTAGGTTTTTTGCAAGCACTTTAATATTTTCCTCATTTTCCTTTAGCAGAAATGAAGAAGAAAACTTTGAATAGGCATCTATAAACCTACGTTCTACAAAACTGTTTTCAGTAGCTTTTACTATTAATACTTGAAGATAAAATATAACGAATGATCTATAAGGATTTCCATTTATAATTGGTGGGACCCGTCCCTCCTCAAGAATTACCTTCAACTTTTTATTTGCTTCTTGAAGAAACGACCTATCAGACAATATTTCTTCAAGGGAGATTTCAAGGTCAACTAAAAGTTCGATACTCCTTTTATCAAATGGATACTTTACAGCCCAGATAAAACTTTTGTCAAGTGCCCCATACATCGTACATCAAATATTTAATATTATACATATCCAATTTACTTTATCTTATCTATCTCCGGGAAAATCATTTGTCCATTTATTCTTCAGATCTAGGTGCTGTTATAAATTGATATGTTTCATATTCTAGCATATCAAATTTTAGGGTCAATGGGTATTCACTTGAAAATTGAAGTGTTACCACTCCCGAGATTGTTGTAATTTCTTTGACTATATCATATATAGGTTTAACTGTATATACCGATGTAGATTCATTGTCAACTGAAATATCTAGGAGTTCAACATTGTCGGGGTATTTAAGTTTATGTATTGATTGGAACCCCTCTTCACTTTTACTTATAAACTGAATTTCATTATTTAATGCATAAAGAGTTATTGTCTCACTTACATCCTTAGATTCTTTTAAGATGTCCCTTAATGTTGGAGTGACTAATCTAACATATACAGAATAGTCGATATCTGGAACTCTGGGTAGTTCCCTCTCTTCATCATAGTATGCTGGAAGAATAAATTTCTTCATATACGGCTTAGAGGATGAGATTATGAACTTTCCCTCAGCAACTTCAATGGTAAGTTCATCGGCTTTGGATAAGGCTTTGGAATACTTTAATAGCTTATCACTCTGTACACATACAAATGTTGGTGAATCACCTGAATATTCATAAACATCGAAATACTCCTGCTGGAACGTCACATTTATCATATTAATCCTTGTATTATCAAGATCTCTAAATATAAATTCGCTATTTGATATGTAGAAGCATGCCTCATCAACCATTGCATCTATCGTTGTTAAAACTTTTATCCATCTTTTAATCTTATCAGAGTCTATTGTGGCTTTTAACATATTAACCACCAACCAGTAAACACATATTATGATGTGTTTATCTCATGTATATATCCTCCACGTATATCTACATCTCGTGCACCTGTAAAAGACGGTACCACCTTCATCGCCAGATCTAGTTTGAACAATCCATGTATATGCCTCATTATTTCCACATTTTGGGCATTCTACCTTGACTATGGGTTCTGCAGTGGTATCTCGATCTAGAACTAACACTTTATTTTCTCTCACAACCGAGATTGATAATTCGGAGGAATCATGAATAATTTCGTAGCCACAGCTAGGACATACATAATGTATTTCACCGTCACGTTCTTCTAAATACATTAATTCTTTACATTCCGGACAATATCTCACGTTATTCACCACCTAAGCTTTCTTGGAGCATTAATTTAAGGTCATTAAGATATTTAATCATATTTTCTGCTGATTCAAGTACAATTTTTTTATAATCATCCGTTGCCACATCATCCTTAAAATATATATCAAATATTATTTCTTTTCTGACTGGATGTGGCTGATGGAAACCTGCACCTAATATTCTTTTATCACCTAAAAGGGCTTTTTGGAGGATATTGCCAAACGTAAAAGTTTCTCCTTCAATTTTCAATCTTAATCTACCTTTCTCAACCTTCAGAATCTCCACTTTCATCATATTTCACATTATCTACACATGCCCATTATATAAAAGTTTTTTTATAATTCCTGCACCATATAGCGGAGAAAGTTTTCTCAATTCAGTATTTTGACATCCCCCACATTTCAAGTATAATCGGTTTTCATGTTTTATAACGTGCATAGCTTCACCACAATATTTACATAAAGATTTTACCACTCCATATTCTTTATTTCTAATTGATATATGAAGAATCCTGTTTTTCGTACTAACTATTATTCCGTAGACTTCATCCTTAATAGAATATATTTTGGATACTTCAGAAACTCTATAAGGTGGATATATTACACCCATTTGCGGATATTTCAATTTACTCCACCTTTTTCCATCTTTTGATGCAAAGAAAATTTTTACATATCCAAATACACCAGAGATATTTACTATCCTCCCTACAATATAATTCCCTTCCCTTAAAAGACTTAAACTTCTCGTTGGGCTTACCGATATAACTCTGTTCATCCAGTCAACCTTTACTAACCCATTAATTGAACTCCTAATAATGTCGCCGTCTATGTAGGTATTTTCACCATTTAAAAACTCTTCTATATAAGCCAGATTATCTCCAGGAGTAACAAACATATTATCTCTAACTTTCATATTTATCACCAAATAAACTAGTCACGAGGGATATACATCCTCAAAGTTTTTTAATCCAAAGAGAATCTGTAACTGTTCAACATTTATTACTGGTCTATTAAACCTTGTAATGTCATCTATTGCGATCCGGGGGCAACCAGCTATTACAGGCAGCTCATCTTTAGGAAGATTATTAATGAAGTCTTCAGAAACTCTATAGATTGAATAGACCGTATAGTCTCTGTTATTTTCCACCATTAATCTAATTATATAATTAATTCCACCTATTAATGATTGATGACTGTCTTTAATCTTTATTATAGCATATTTGTTATAATTAGCTGCTCTAAATAGGTTCCATGCAATTAACGCCCGGTATTTCTTTACTTCTGTGCTCATATCTTTAATTTGTTGATTAACCGGATCAACCTTGAAAACCTTTTTACCAGTATAAATCCCAATGCCCATAGCATGAAAAATGCCTGATGAAACTACTAGATAAAGGGGATTATTCTGATTATGAAGATACTGATGAGTGAATATACACCCTAAGATTTGCCCCCTTAAGAGGCCGGGCATCTTAGGCATAACTACATTAAATCCTCTTTGGGATAAATATTTAGCGATCTCTTCAGCTACTCTCTTATATTGGATAGAATATGTTATATTAATATCATAGTCTATATACGATTTAATTTGTTTCTCTATCAATTTGAGATAATCATCGTTAATGCTTATATTCTCAATAATCGGAATAAAATATATTCTGAAGGGAAGTTTACGGAGAGATGAGAATGTATTTGGAAATGGATTATGTCCTAAGTGTACAACAATATCTATATCTGATGATGGGTTTAGATAGTTTTCTAAATCTATATCACAGGCCCCAAACCTAGAATCCTTATTTATAATTATAGTATGATTTTTTAGAAGATTTTCATTTTTACTCTTCAAATATGAAATTACTTCCGATAGGCTATGTATTAATGGCTCTGAACCTTCAAAGACAATTTTTTTCCTTTCATGCCCTAAGTTTTTAAAAAATTTTTCCACTGATCTATATAATTCACGTTTATATCTCGAATTGAG
This sequence comes from Thermoprotei archaeon, assembly GCA_015661745.1. Lineage (GTDB taxonomy): Archaea > Thermoproteota > Nitrososphaeria > Geothermarchaeales > JDFR-13 > SZUA-1514. The sequence continues at coordinate 5,358 of DQVL01000084.1, forward strand.
AACCGATTTACTATTCTCTTCGGCTAACATATATATATGCCCCTTTAGGTACTTTTGACGCTCCTATTTTTAACGCGTTTTTGGCTATGTCAATATAATTAGCATATGTAAATATTTTTGCAATTGTTTGACCTTTTTTTATTGCTGCAGCCCGTCCAACGGGTTTACCAAAGGCTCTCCTCATTCCCTCTTGAAGTCTATCAGCTCCAGCCCCGGTCATCATTTTGTTTTCTCTCAAGATGTGATGGGGATAGACAACCACTGTAAAGTAATAATTTTGAGTTCCAATCTTTTTATGAAGGTGCCTATTAACGTTAACTCTAAGTGATTCTAATGCTATGTCACGCATGTATACAGTCTCGTTAGCTTTCAACTCAATTAAATAATCAAAGTCTTCTTTCCAAGTACCCATGTTAAACCTAGTTATTCTTGACTGTGGTACACCGTGTATATATTCCAACCGGGTATAAGGCACTCCCTTTACACTACGAAAATTCCTTGCTTTCAATATAACCACCAACCTAAAATAAACCCCTATGTATCCATATATAAATTTCTAATCTTTATACTTAGCATTAGATTTAGAATATAGTCTTCTCCACATAGTCATCAACACCTTTATGTCATTATTTGATAACCCAGATAGTGCTAACGCTTTTTTTAGAGTATAGGAAACATTTTTAGCGAGACTATCTTTCTTTAAGACTTTTTTTGCTACATCATATGAATACGATGATATTAGCCTCAAGTGCTTAGGATTTACTTTTCTTTTTATCTTATAACTCTTTAAACTAAATATCCAACTAAGTAAAATAGCTACTGAAGTTGCTAAATTTAGAGATGGATATTTCAATGATGTTGGAATCCTAACTATAAAGTCGAGCTTTTCTAACTCTTCTATGTTTAGACCTATGCTTTCACGGCCAAACACTAATCCTAGACTATTGAATTCAAAGGCTCTTATTATTTTAGTAAAGTCTTTCAAGTTAATAGCAAATCTCCATGGGTAACTATCTGACACTATACCTGAAGTTCCAAATGTTATGTCAACATCTTTTATGGCATCTTCTAATCTGTTATAAAATTCAAGTTTTTCTAGTCTATGTGCAGCCCTACTAGCAAATATGTCTGCTAAATCATAATCCTCGTCAGATAATTGAGGGTTAACAAGCCTTATCGTAGTAACCTCGAAGTTATCCGCTAACCTACATATTAAACCAAGATTAACTCCTCCTTCTATTTCAACTAATATTAAATGTAATGATAAGTCCATAAAATTGACACCCATATATAACGCCAATTTAATTGATTTTCTATAAAATATACGATGAATTATCATAAATCATTTCAATTCTATAATTAGTAGGAGCTTGGGTAAGAAGTAACTTATAATGGGGTGTATAGGATAGTGGTTACAAATTTACCAGCAGAAGCTAGAGCTCAGTGGAAAAGAGTTATTGAGGCTAAAACTCCCGAGCAAAAACTTGAAGAATTGAGAAAGTTCTATAGTTTAATACCTAAACATAAAGGAACTAAAAATTTAGTTAGAAACGTACGTACACAGATGGCTAGACTTAGAGAAGAAATTGAGGAAAGAAAAAGGAGAAAAACTGGAGGGTATTTATCCCCTTGGAATATACCCAGAAGTGGAGATATCAGAACTATCTTCATAGCTAACGATTATTTAATACTAAAAGAATTTTTAGATACTACATTCGGCATCCAAGAAAAATATAATCTTTGGAAGTTGCTTCCAACTCATTACAACAAAATAATAGGTGATATTGAGATAGAATTTATAGTTACGCCACCCCTAAACATTCAGGAGTCGATTGATCATAAAATTATAGGTTTATTCCCTTCTGCAGATTACATCATTGTAATAGGTAAAGATAAGGAGGCTCTAAGGGATATTCGTTTAAAACTTATTGAATATGGCGTAGAACTTGTGAGAACCCCGATAAAAATTAAAATCACTAAAACACCTAGTGGAGGGATAAGGATAAATAATGTAGATCCAAGATTTATAAAAACAATCAAGGATCA
>DQVL01000049.1 GCA_015661745.1 Thermoprotei archaeon
TATATACTACTTAGCCTACTATTCATAAACTTACCCATAGTCTTGTCACTATATCATCCACCACCTGGCGGAGGTGGAGAAGACCAGCTAAATGCATTAATAATAATTGAGTATGAACCTACCGAACCTAAAGTAGGTGAAGCAATTGACTTCCAATTCACAGTTAAAGATCGTGAGACTGGTTCAACAGTCATACATATTGACTATGTAGTCAAGGTATTGAAGGATGGTGAAGAGTTATTTAGGAAACAATTTCATGATCATGAAGGAGATTTAAGTGTTACATTTGAATATATGGAGGGAGATGTTAGGACCGAGGGCTCAGCCGCTGCAGGAGGTATATTTACTGTATATGGACCGATATTCTCTACGCCTGGAACATATGATATAGTTGTATCTGTAGTAGGGATAGAGTTCAGCCCTATAAATCCATTCTCAAACCAGACAACAATCACAATTCTAGAGGCTGATCAACCCATGGAGGAGCCGCCTCAGGAAGATACAACACCAGATGAAGAGATGGAGCAGGGTGAAGACACAACCCCCGATGATGCACAGGCTGGTGATGAAGCTGGGGATGGAGGAGAGGGTGTCCAAGAAGAAATGCCTGTTGAAGATGAGATGGTTGAGGAGATGCCAATGGATGAATCACCCATAACTCTGTTTATAGTAGTTGCTGTCTTAATCGCTGTTGGTATCGGTGCATTCATATTTCTTAGGGGACGGATATGAATAAAGAGGTTTTTAATGCTCTACCAAGGATTTCCGTTGGCCTAGTATATCTTCTATGGGGGGTAGACAAGTTTATTAATATGGAGAGATATATCTCATGGATAAGTATTACGTGGCGGGTAAGAATATTTATAGATCCATTGATGGATATACCTACATTTACAACTTTACTAGGAATATTTGAGGTGTCACTAGGTTTGATACTAATAATTGGTTTACTCACTAAGGTCTCATCAGGGCTAGTCGTATTATCATCAATACTCTTTTTATTTTTAGCAGGTCCACCCATGAGCTATCCACAGGATATAGCTTTATTCGGTGTTGGACTCTGGATGTTCGTCAACGGCCCAGATAGATATAGTCTCGACTACTATAGAGTTAGGTTAGGGAAACCTAATAGATAATTGGCTCAGTCCATACACCATAAACCTCTTTAAGAACATTCATTATCTCCCCCTCAGATGCATATGCCTTAACAGCCTCCAATATATATGGGACTATATTCTCACCCTTTCTAGCTCCAGACCTTAGATTTTTTAAGGCGGCCTCAACCCTCGAATTATCTCTAGACTCCCTAACCTTTTTCAACCTCTCCTTCTGTCTAGCTTCAACCTCATTTGGATCAATATCTAATAAGGGTACATTCCTAACCTCCTCATCATCCTCCTCAACAAATATATTTACACCAACTATCTTCCTAATACCCTCTTCAACCTCCCTCTGGAATCTATAGCTAGCCTCGGTCAATTCCTTCTGTGGATAACCCTTTCTAACCGCCTCCACCATACCACCCATACGTTCAATCCGCTCTATATATCTCCATGCCTCCTCCTCCATCTTATCAGTAAGCCATTCCACAAAATAACTTCCAGCTAGTGGATCAACTACATCAGCTACACCAGTCTCATAAGCTATTATCTGCTGTGTCCTAAGAGCTATTTTAGCGGCGAATTCACTGGGTACTCTAAAAGGCTCATCCAATGCATTTGTATGGAGGCTCTGGGTACCTCCTAACACAGCTGCCAAAGCCTCTATAGCCGTTCTAACTATATTGTTGTATGGCTGTTGAGCGGTCAAGGATACACCGGCCGTCTGTGTATGGAAACGCATCCATAGGCTACGCTCCTTCTTGGCATTGAACCATTCCTTCATAATCTTAGCCCACATCCTCCTAGCAGCTCTAAACTTAGCTATCTCCTCAAAGAAGTTTATATGGGAGTCGAAGAAGAAGCTAAGTCTATATGCAAATGAATCTACATCTAATCCACGGTCTATCAAATGTCTTACATAGGCTATTCCATCAGCCAATGTAAAGGCTAGCTCCTGAACAGCCGTTGAACCAGCTTCCCTAATATGATATCCACTTATACTTATTGGATTCCATCTAGGAGTGTGTCTAACGCTATACTCAACGAGATCCATAGCTATCTTGACAGCTGCCTCAGGAGGGAAGATATAACTCTTCTGAGCTATAAACTCCTTCAATGGATCGTTCTGGGTGGTTCCGCCAATCCTATCCATTGATACACCCTGTTTCTCAGCGACAGCTAGATACATTGAATATAGGATGGGGGCTGGTGGATTAATAGTCATATTTGTAGTTACCTCTCCAAGGTCTATACCGTCAAAGATTATCTCCATATCCTTCAATGTATCGACCGCTACACCTGTTACACCAACCTCTCCATGGGCGAGGGGATCATCACTATCTATACCCAATAGAGTTGGATAGTCGAATGCGAGGCTTAAACCAGTCTCACCATGTTCAACAAGAAATTTAAGCCTCTTATTTGTATCCTCCGCTGTTCCATATCCGCTGAACATACGCATAGTCCATAGTCTCCCACGATACATTGTAGAGTGGATACCTCTAGTAAAGGGGTATTCCCCCGGTAAACCAAGTTTCTTAAAATAGTCGAAGTCCCTTATATCAAGGGGTGTGTAGAAATGGTTAACTTCGATCCCCGAGAGGGTCGTGAATCTATTTTTCCTTTCCGGAAACCTCTTGAGAGACTTTGGAAGCGTCTCTCTCTTCCACCGACCAATCCCTTCATCCAATTTCTTTATAAGATCATCTTTAAAGTCTGACATGCCATATATGATAAATGACAATCAAAACTATAAAGATATAATAATATGTTGATTGACACTCTCCACGGCTAAAGCCGGGAGATTCTTGCTTCTGGAACTTCACGGACATTAGAGTGTCATTAGCTTTTACCTCAGCTCCTTCCTCCGCTCTCAAAAGCAAGGAGTGTGCCAGCACACCGTTAAACCAGTCTCCGTGGAGACGGGCTATATTCAGGACGCCGACAACATCCCTATTGGCTTCCAGACCACACTCTAAGCACTTGAACAACCTCTTGTGTTTGACAACCTTTCTCGAATTACACCAAGGACATTCTGATGATGTGTTGGCTTCTTTCACGAGTTTAACGCCAATTCCAAAGTTTTCTGTTGTCATTTTCAGCCTTTCCAAGATGTATCCGAAGCTTCAGAAGTTGTGGATCATGTTAAGATCGTCTATATAGTTAAGATTCTTTGGGGGAATAACGTGGATATAGTTGTAGATACCAATTCCTCAATCTAGCTTTAACGTCTGGACATGGTCTATGGGAGGAGCCAGATATTCTCTTAAGGGCGGATCTAAACATATGGAATGCATTGAAAACGGTATTGGGGTTAGCATCCAAGATGATTTGTTGTGAAAATGGAGTTATGATAATCGGGGGTGGAAAAAAATTTTAATATTTTTCAGGACTCTAGTGAGGTTGACCGACTTAATGTCTATAGATAAGATAGTTATAGGAGAAAAGTTTTGGATATAGAGGGACTAATTAGTCAGATGAGGTGCCACCTATTTTTCGGGATGTAGGGGAGATTAAATATATTATAGAGAATTGACTAGTGGAGAAGAACATCGTACCATATAAAAGTAATATCTAATGTAGACGTATATTTGACACCTATATGAGATACCCATGATTTATCTGGGACATCTTTAATATTTTTGATACATGAAGGCATTTAACGAGGTATTAGGAAAAGAAATTGAAATCCCAGATAACCCAAAGATAGTCAGTTTAGCCCCTTCAATCACTGATATATTATATCAGGTGGGTGCATGGGATAACGTTGTCGGTGTAAGTATATACTGTAATATACCGGAGGAGGCTAAGGAGAAGCCGAGGATAGGGGCTTATCTCAAGGTTATATATAGTAGATTAGATAAACTAAATCCTGATATCATATTTACCACTACAGGGGCACAGAGAAATCTTTCAATCGAGTTATCGGAGAAAGGCTATAATGTATATCCAGTTAAACTGCCGATCTCACTATATGGAATCTTCGAGAATATGTTTGAGATAGCTGGTGTCCTAGATAAAGTTGATATTGCAATCGAGAGATCAAAGGAATATATAAATATGTTATCTGAGGTCTCAGATAAACTCTCAGGGAAGGTATATTACGAGATTGATTTAGGTGGTCCAATATCTGCCGGGAAACTATCATATATTAATAATGCCCTTGAACATATCGGTTTAGAAAATATTTTTAGGGATGACTATTCGACTTGGATACAGCCAGACTTTAATATTGTATTGGAGAAGAATCCAGAGATAATACTATATGAGTTGAAGCCAGGGTCGAACTATAATAGGGAAGACATTAAAAAATTGTTTATCGATAGAGGTTGGAACGATATAGATGCGGTTAAAAATAATAGGATATATGTTTTAAAGCCTGATACACTCGCCCATTATGGACCATCCCTATTCAAGTTTCTAAGGGATATTGTGTCTATGGTTAGAGGATAGAGAATCTATAGACTAGACCACACAAATATCATCTATGTTTAACCTCTTCATAGACCCCTCTAATGGCTAAGTCAACAAGTAGTTTTGCAAGAGGATATTTATCCATCTCAATATATACCTTCCTGAATAATTCATCCTCATCAAGTATATACCTTCTAAAATCATCTAGGGATTTGGAGTCAGACGCTATTCTGATCCAATTCTCAAGCATACTATATAATTGATTTAGATTCCTCCATCCACCCTCAGAAATGCCGTAGTGGGCATAATATATTATTGATGGTCTATAATCCATCATCTTTCTAAGGCTCGACATATAAAGA
>DQVL01000117.1 GCA_015661745.1 Thermoprotei archaeon
AAAAAGTATGAATTTACTTTAATCGATGCTCCAGGGCATAGAGACTTTATTAAAAATATGATAACAGGAGCTAGTGAGGCTGACGCTGCTATTTTAGTTGTTTCGGCAAGACCAGGTGAATTCGAAGCTGGAGTATCTCCAGGGGGCCAAACTAGGGAACATGCAAGCCTAGCTAAGATATTAGGTATTGATCAACTGGTTGTCGCTATAAATAAGATGGATGATTCGGGAGTAAACTGGAGTAAAGAGCGTTATGAGGAGGTGAAGAATGAAGTTGCTAGACTTCTTAAAACATTAGGATATAAAGTCGATAAAATTAGATTTATACCTGTATCCGCCTGGACAGGAGATAATGTAGTGAATAGATCTGATAAGATGCCTTGGTATGAAGGGCCTATCCTTATTGAAGCTCTTGATGAATTTGATGTTCCTCCAAAGCCGATTGATAAACCACTCAGACTACCTATTCAAGATGTTTACTCAATCACTGGTGTAGGTACAGTACCAGTAGGAAGGATAGAGACAGGAAGAATTAAAGTTGGAGATAAGGTTGTATTCATGCCAGTTGGTTTAGCTGGAGACGTTAAATCTATTGAGATGCACCACCAGCCAATGCAGGAGGCTGTTGCTGGTGACAATATAGGATTTAATGTAAAGGGTGTTTCGAAGAAGGATATTAGGAGGGGAGACGTAGTTGGTCACACTACTGATCCACCTACCGTTGTTGATGAATTTATAGCCCAGATATTCGTGATCTATCACCCAACAGCTATAGGGGTTGGTTATACCCCGGTGATGCATGTACATACAGCTCAGGTGGCTGTAACATTTTTGGAGCTCCTTAAGAAGCTTGATAGAAGGACTGGTCAGGTCATAGAGGATAATCCCAGTTTCTTAAAGACTGGTGATGTTGCAATAGTAAAGCTAAAACCTATTAGACCAGTCTCTCTAGAAGAGTTCAGTAGGTTCCCAGAGATTGGTAGGTTTGCTATTAGGGATATGGGGCAGACTGTGGCTGCGGGGGTTGTTAAGGAAATAACTAAAGAAGCAGAAGTAAAGATAAAGGGATAAATAAATACTTTTTTATTTTTATGGTGCCTCTATGATAAAAGGGTATAAAACTAGAATTATTGTAATGGGAACAGATCATAGGGTCTTAGATGAATTTATGACGCATGTGAAGGAAATTGCTGAGAAAACCGGTGCAAAATATTCTGGTCCAGTATACCTTCCAACCAAGAGACTTGTAATCCCTACCAGGAAGAGCCCATGTGGACAAGGTTCAGAGACATGGGATAAATTTGAACTTAGAATACACAAGAGATTAATCGATGTAGAGCAGAATGAGAATACGATGAAACACTTAATTCGTTTGAAGGTTCCTGATGACGTATATATAGAGGTAAGATTAACATAGAATATTGATTTTTACCTATTTTTACTTAGTAAATTAAAGTATTAATTTAATCACAAATCTTTAAGCTATATATCAAGAACGAAACTTAAAATATATTTACTATCCTCCTTTTTAATCTCCATCTCGTGGTATGTTGCTGCCTTCACATGAATCTTAGGTTTATGTTTCTTTAGATCAAGATGTTCTCCCCATAGCTCTCCTTCCAACATAAAAGCACCATCCTTCTTATTGATAGTAACTTTAAATTTAGAGAAGACCTTTGATTCAGCATCTATTAGAACAATTAACTCTTCGATGAAGTTATACAAGAGTTCATATATATCTGTACCTCTAACCACTACTCTAATCTTCTCCTTTGGCTCAACCGTTTCTATATCAACTGCGGTGTCAATAAGGGCATATGCGGCCTTTTCGAAGATCTCCTCTAATGTTTCACCCTCTACCATTAGTTTTATATCGGCTGTATGTGGAAGAGTTTCATATACTTTATTCATCCAATCACCACAATAATATTATACTTTTTGATATTCATTGTCAATTATAAAGACTATCTATATATTCTTCACATACTTACCTATAATTTTTCGTTCAGCCCTCTTCAAAATCTCATGTAAAGTAGCTGGAGTTATATCAAGCATATCAGACATCTCCTTTATAGTAATTTTCTTTGGAATCTCATAATACCCCAGTAACCATGCCATTCTAATTACCCTATCTTGCAATATTGTAGGTTCCTCGTCACCCTTTATCCGTGTAATATTGAGTACCTCAATATCCTTATTTTTCTTAACAATCTTATTCATCACCTTCTCTATCTGGCTCCTCCTCCTTGCCCTTATTTTAATATATAGACGACCATTTGAGGCGGCGGTCTCTTTAGTGTAATATATTACAGTCCTTTCTAATAATTGATATACTGGACATTTTCTTAGCCTGACTAAAATGTGAATCTCTCCCTTTCCAATATTTATAATCCTTAGATCTTCTATTTGTTCATTTACTCTTATATAAGATATGATTTTGTCGTATATCTCAGGATTATCAAAATCTTTGAGTAGATAGAGGATGACCTCTTCCCACATATACTCTCTATCTTTATCATCGTTATACATTTTCAATACTTCAGCAATAAGGGAATATTCTTTACAGACCTTGCTTAACCAACAGTGTTCAATCTTCATCGAGACTTTATACAGGTTCCTTGATAATTTTCCCATATTTAGTTGAATATTTGTAGTCACTAATATTTTACTCTATTTATATAGACAGTGGATATTATATATTATTCAACCCAGATATATATGGGTCTTATATTTTTTAAGCTAAAGAAATGAAGACTATAATTAAAGTAGGTTTTATTGAGGTTATCGGTTATGTTATTCAAAACGATTCTTGAGATTCCAGGGGAGCCAGCCTTCACATGGTATTCATTATTTCAGCTATATTTTTCATTGGGATTTGCCATTGGAGTAGTGGTATTGGGGCTTATGTTTTACTTTATATATAGATATAGAGAAGATCGGTCTACAGAATCAGAGGATATAAAACCGGGTAGAATCCCCACTGAACGAGGTAACCTTAAAGTAATACTAGGCTTTCTGGGGATTACGGCTATAGTGCTTTATAGCCTGACCATATATTCCATTCCTCTAACTTCTTATATCGAAGATGTTCCTGAGGGAGACGATGTAATTGTTATAGATGTTATTGGTTTTCAATGGGGTTGGAGATTTATATACCCGAATGGAACAGAATCTGTTGGTGAGGTAAAGGTTCCCGTTGGTAAGACCGTTGTATTTCGAGTTACTAGCCTTGATATCCTACATAACTTTAAGATTAGGGATTTCAGAACCGGTGTTGACGCAGTCCCTGGTGCATATACCTATATTTGGATCTCCCCCCATGAACCAGGTGAATATATTATCCAATGTTATGAATTATGTGGTGTTGGTCATGCGAATATGGTGGCTAAATTAATTGTGGGGTGATTATATGGTTGAGAAGCCGGATTATTACTCGATTAAACATTGGTTGACTACCACGAATCACAAAGATATAGGGATCCTATATTTGTTTACATCACTATATTTCCTAATGGTTGGAGGGTCGCTAGCACTACTATTTAGGCTTCAGCTCGCATTTCCATGGCTAAATATATTGGATGCATCCGCATATAACCAGGCTGTAACGATGCATGGACTTATCATGGTTCTATGGGCAGTCTCTCCACTAGCCTTTGCATTTGCGAACTATCTAGTTCCACTGCAGATAGGTGCCAGAGATCTAGCTTTTCCAAGATTGAATGCATTGAGCTATTGGCTATATCTCTTTAGTGGATTGTTGGCTGCAGTGACATTCTTTATTCCAGGTGGGGCTCCAGATGTTGGATGGACATACTATGCACCATTGTCTACAGCAAGATTCTCTCCACAGCCTGGAGTAACACTTGCTGGTTTAGCCCTTGTAATGCTTATTGCCTCTGTAACGGTTAGTACAATAAACTTTATAGTTACTGTTGCTACTATGAGGGCACCAGGTCTTGGATGGAGTAAGATACCTATGTTTACCTGGTCAATTCTCTTTACGGTATTGCTAATGTTATTTGCATTCAGCCCCTTGGCAGCAGGCGTCCTACTGCTGGCTGTTGATAGAGTGTTTGGGACAGCATTTTATACGTCACCAGAGGGTGGGACTTTCCTATGGGGGCATCTATTTTGGTTCTTTGGCCATCCAGAAGTATATATCGTTTTAATGCCTGCATTAGGGATTATAGGTGATGTCATTGAAACGTTTACAAGGAAGCCTCTCTTCGGCAGGAAATATATACTTCTTAGTATGGCTGCAGCGTCCTTTATTAGCTTCATAGTTTATGTACACCATATGTTTAATACTGGTATGCACCCAATTGTTAGAGAGGTTATGAGTCTAACAACTGAGTCGATCTCAGTCCCCTTCGGCATTATAATGTTATCATTTATATTTTCATTGTACAAGGCTAAGATAAAGGTTACAACCCCATTCTTATTCGCTATTGGATCGATATTTCTATTTATAATTGGAGGGATAACAGGCGTCTTCAACTCATCAATACCACTAAACCACCTTATTAGGGGAACGTATTGGGTTGTAGCTCACCTCCACTACGCAATGGTTGGTGCAACCCTCTTTGGATTATTGGCCGGCCTATACTATTGGTATCCTAAGATGACTGGTAGGATGTATAATGAGAGGCTGGGTAAGATACATTTCGCTATAGCGTTTATAGGATTTAACGTGCTATATCTCCCAATGTTCATTATCTATGATATGCCTAGAAGAGTATATACATACTCGGTCCCCGAGTGGATACCGTTTAACCAGTTGGAAACTTTGGGTGGCTACATATTCGGCATATCATTCCTCTTATTAGTATATAACTTTTATAAGAGTTATAGAGTGGGTGCCCCAGCCGGTAACAATCCATGGGGTGGATGGAGCCTCGAATGGCTAACCCAGTCACCACCCCCTCCACACAACTTCGATTTTGAACCAGTAATCACTGGTGATCAAGTAACCTTATATACTAATGGTGGTCAGCCAGAACCCCATATAGAGCATATGACCTCTCTCCCCATGTATCTGTCGTTGGGGGTTTTCGTTACATTCCTTGGATTTGTTATCTCTACACCTCTCTTCATCATTGGCGTTATATTGACTTTAGCTGTTCTGGCTAAGTGGATGTGGAGTGATGTCCTGAATAAGTTTGTCATTCCAGAGCCCGTTAAGAGTGAGAGATGGCCATTTGAAAATACTAGTAAATTGAAACTGGGTGTATGGATACTAGTAATAACGGAGGCTATGCTCTTTGCAGGCTTAATAGGAGCCTATAGTCTTATAAGAGTCAATATGATGGGTGAATGGCCCCCCGGTCCACTGGTTCATGACGTTAGGTTAGGAGGTATAAATACTATAGTTTTACTCACTAGTAGCTTAACTGTGGCTTTAGCAGTTGCCTACTCTAAGTTTGGGAATGAACGCAACATATTACTCTCCTTACTCGCTTCCTTAGGATTGGCAGGTCTATTTATTGGTATTAAGGCTATAGAATGGAGTGAGCTATTTGCGGAGGGCTTTACGTTAACCAGCAGTTTAGCAGCATCAACATATTATGTGTTAACTAGTGTACATGCAGCACATGTACTAGGAGGTATGATTGTAATGTTATATCTTATAACTAAGGTTCTCAAGGGTGGCTATAAATCGGGTGGATATGAGGGTGTGGAGAACTTCGGGATCTACTGGCACTTCATAGATATTGTATGGATATTCTTATTCGCACTCTTCTACCTACTATGAGGTGTATATTGTGGAGGCGGAGAATATTATAAAGATGTATACATTAATATGGGTTTTGCTTGTTGTATTCACTATTGTTGAGGTTATGATGATTGCCATGGCTTTTCCACCAGTCTTTATATTACTGGGTGTAATTGGCTTAGCATCTTTAAAGGCTGTATTCATCGCTCTGTATTATCAACATCTTAAATATGATGATATAGCTATAAGCTGGTTCTATCTAATGGCTCTCTTCTTCGCCATATTTATTGTTATAGTATTTACAGGGGGTAGTGGAGTATGGCCGATTCAATAAAGAAGGTATTGTTATTGCTTATGGTTGTTGGAATAGTCATTAATATCTCTATAATATCATTTCTACTCTTTGATTTACAGCCCAGATTAGGTGGGGCCGCTGCCTTAGAGCCTACTGTTGAGGTAATTTTATATGCCGGTGAATTGGAGGTTGATGGTGGATTAGCATATGGATTTGGATTATCTCCAGACGAGATCTCTTCTCCTGGACCTGATCTAGAATTTAAACAAGGTGATGTTGTCCGCTTCATCATAAGGAATGTAGGTGAGATCCCACATAACTTCGCTATTGTAAGGGCGGTCGATCCATTAAATCCAGATATCGTTGATGACTACCAAACTCCAAATATTAATTCTAATGAGGAAATTGCTATAGTTGTACAGTTTAATCAGGTTGGTGAGCTTCAGTATCAATGTACAGTTCCAGGGCATTCGGATCTAGGTATGTGGGGTAATATTACAATCTCTCCATAACTTTTTTATACAAATTAAATTAACTCCTCTATAATTTGTTATTATGATGGGTGGAAGTAAGCTCTATATCATTTTGGCTATATTATTAATCGTAAGTAGTTTTGGAGTCTTCTACTTATATGGTGGTTTAACACGTTCCATCCCCATGGAATTCCGTGGGAACCGATATATAGATCCGATTGAGGCATTAGATTTCCAGTTAATAGATCAGTTTGGTAGACCCTTTAAACTCTCTGATTATAGAGGGAAAGTAATTGCAATAACCTTTATATATACACATTGTCCAGATATTTGTCCAGCTATATCAGTTGGTTTCTATCAATTAAATAATCTTTTAAGAGAAAATGGATTGGATGAAGATGTTGTTCTCGTTATGGTTACAGTAGACCCCGAGAGGGATAATCCTGATAGACTCAAAATGTGGATGGATTTATATGGGCTCGAGAATGTCTATCTATTAACTGGTGAACTCGATGAAGTAAGTAAGGTTTGGATGGCATATGGTGTATATGTTGAGAAGGTTGAGGTGGATGACCCAGATCTCGGCTATTTAGTAGCACATACGGGGGTTGTATATTTGATAAATAGAGATTTTGAGGTTGAGGTCTTCTTTCTTGGTGCTCCACCACAATGGAGTGCTGAAGACATCTTTAATGATATTATGATATTAGCCGCTAGAGCCCCCAAATCTTAATCTCTCCATTTTACTGTCTAGGTATATAATAATACCTAGATTCAAGAGTATACCTAGCATTAGAAGAGTATTCATTAAGGTTGTATATAATGCTGATATACCTAGTAGTGAGCCAGTATATGCAGAGACTAGTACAGCGGCTAAAGTCATGAATGCTGTGAAACCGCATGAGGGGCATGAAATGGCTGATGTAGCTAAAGTCGAGAATCCTAAAACAGTTAATGTCGTACCCAGTACCGTCCCTCCCTTTTCGGCTAGGCATCTGTTTTTAGATAACCTCAGGAAATATTTTAATCTTGTGAATACCAGACCTGTAATTAAAGCTGATGCTATCGACAATAGTAATGTCGAAGAATCATAGATAATTATCCAATAAGTATCCCCACTTATAATTGGATTTACCGTTCTGAAGTATTGGTCGTATCTTATAGCTATCCATAGCATTGGGTTGGCCGGGGCTTCCCCATATTGTATATCGTTAGGTGGTATTCCATATCCAAATACTATCTCATCCCCACCAGTAATTATGAGTTGGATAATGAATGGTGTAAATATATTTAGTAGGAATATAGTGATGCTAATAAACATAAAAAATTTTTTATACATTTTTAGTGACTTAAGAGTATTATCGATTAAAATTTTTAATATTTGAGGTGTCTCCATACTCCCATCATATAAACATTTGGAATTTTATTTAAATAACATTGAATATTGATTGAATGTTTAGAAGCCGGGATGCCCGAGTGGACTAAGGGGTCGTTCTATGCCTAAGCCTTGAGTCGGCGGCGGGTGAGCCGATGGGGCTCTGCTCCGCGTGGGTTCGAATCCCACTCCCGGCGCCATAAACTTTATACAAGCAGGTGATTATCTACATATTAATATGTTAGATCTAATCATAGTATCTATACTGATATTTATACTTGGCGTAGCAATCGTCAAAATATATATTGTCTTCGCTAAGGATATCTTTATCGCTTATGATGTATTCAAGATCGTTAAAAAGCCAGTAGTAGATCTAGGCGGTATACCTATTATGGCTATTGTGGTTCTTGGGACTTCAATATATTTTATCCTTGGTTATATATCGTTCAATCTTGTGGTTGGTATAACACTGACCCTATTAATCGCCTCATTAATAGGGCTAATAGATGATTTGAAGAAAGACCTACCTGGGTGGTATAAGCCTGCTTCGGCGTTATTGATAGGCATACCAGTTATACTACTAAGATTATATAATCCTAAATTAAAATTCTTCGGTGACATAATATTTAATATCCCAATTATATATATTCTCCTCATCTTAATCGGTTTCTCAGTCGCTACCAATGCAGTAAATATGTTGGATGTAGTTAATGGTTCAGCATCTATTGGTGTCGCATTTATTATTATCTTAAATATTATCCTATCATATTTTCAGGGAAAAAACATTATTGTTGGACTAATATTCCTTATCTCCACCCTCTCCTTCCTAGTTTTTAATATATATCCCTCGAGAATCTTCCTTGGAAATGTTGGCGCAATGTTATTAGGTTCTATGGTCGCTTTTATATCTATATATAGTGGGACTGAATTCTTAACGGTTATAGCGATGTATCCATTTATAGTTAACGGGCTATTTTATCTGGATAAGTTTAGAAGGTTTGTTGAGCGGAGGGTTCATGGATACAAAATTGCAGCGTTGAATAGGGATGGATTGATAGAGGATATGTGTGAGGATGGATCCCCTATTGTACTACTTAAATACATTGTATCTGTAGATCCAAAAAGTGAGTCTACCGTGATTCTAGAGCTTACCCTATTATTCCTATATTCTATGACCCTATCTTTAATAATATTCTTTCTGTTTTGGTGATTATAATGAGGAGGGTATTCCCCATTTTATTTCTTATGATTATATTCACCCTACAAACTATGTTAGCAATTGTATTTCTCCCAGTCTTCTGGTCTCTAGCCCGTATAGAGTTAATACCACAACGTATATTGGATCAAGCTTTAAAAGCGGTATTAATAGCTATATTAAGTGTTTTATGGCTTTATATATTTAGATATACATATTATGAATCCTATAACAGACTTAACAGATGTAGGGATAAAAGTTAAAAGTTGATTGCCTCGTTATAATATATGTTTGATAGTCTAATTGGGTGTAGGTTAAATTGTGTGGGATAATAGGTATAATAGATTTAAGTGGGGATGTATCTGAGAGGCTCTTTAAGGGCTTAAAACTTCTTGAATATCGAGGTTACGACTCGGCCGGTATGGCTGTCATCGATGATAACCGTCTCCATGTAGTTAAAGATAGGGGTAGGATAGATGAGATTCATGAGAAATATGATTTTCTTACACTTAAAGGCAATATCGGCATCGCCCATACTAGATGGGCTACCCATGGTGCACCAGATAAAGTCAATGCTCATCCACATATTGATTGTATGGGATCCATAGCTGTAGTTCATAATGGGATTATAGAAAATTTTATGGATCTAAAGACTGAATTGATGGAGCAAGGGCATAGATTCAGGTCAAGAACTGATACTGAAGTTATAGCTCATTTATTTGAGGAGTATCTTAAGAATGAGGCGGATGTTGAGACAGCTTTTGTAAAGACACTGAGGAAGTTAGATGGAGCTTATGCACTTGCAGTATTAACTGTGAAGGAACCCCAGAAAATATTTTGTGCCCGTGTCGATAGCCCCCTAGTATTAGGCGTTGAAGGTGAAAAAGTATATTGTTCATCCGATATCCCCAGTCTTCTACCATTTACAAATAAGATAGTCCCTCTTGAAGATGGTGAATACGCAGTTTTAACACCTGGCAATATAATGATAAAACGTATCTCTGATGGGTCTCCCGTTAGAAGGGCATTTAAAGAATTAGATATGGGTATTGATGAAGCTAAGAAGGATGGCTACCCCCATTACATGCTTAAAGAGATTTATGAGCAACCATATAGTATAAGGTATGCATTAGGTATACAGAGGAATTACCTAGAGCTCATGGCTGACTTTATAGATAGATCTTCGAGGCTCTATATAGTTGCCGCTGGAACTTCCTATCATGCAGGGGTCGTTGGGAGCTATATATTTTCAAGACTTGCGAGAATACCGGGTTTACCAGTTATTGCATCCGAATTTGTATCTAGATATGGGGATTCAATATCCGTGGAAGACTCTATATTGGCGATAAGTCAGAGTGGAGAGACTAGAGATGTTTTATGGGCTGTGGAGCAGGCTAAGATTAGGGGGGCGACAATATTGGCAGTAGTTAATGTCCTAGCATCTACCCTGACCCGTATCTCCCGTATCTACTTACATCAGCAGAGTGGGCCAGAGATTGGGGTGGCTGCAACGAAGACATATACTGGTCAACTAGCTGTACTCTATAAAATAGGTTTTACCCTCGCTAGGAAACGTGGTAAGCTGGGTCAGGATGAGATGGATAGATTTGTTGATGAACTAAATAAGGTTCCTGAAGTCGTTGAGATTTTATTAAAGAGATGTGACCATGATATGAGGAAGTTGGCCAATGAAATTAAAGATTCTAAATATGTTATATTCCTGGGTAGAGGCGTGAATACAGCGACTGCATATGAAGGTAGGCTTAAGCTTATGGAGATAAGCTATATACCTAGCTTAGCATACCCTGCAGGGGAGAATAAACATGGACCTATAAGCTTGATTGAACGTGGTATACCAGTCATCGGATTAGTACAGGATGATGAAACTAAAAAACTTATGATAAGTAATTTACATGAGGTTAGGAGTAGGGGGGCTAAGACATACGTAATATCCTCTATCGATGATAATGATATACGTGAAGTCTCCGATGTATTGATTAAGGTTCCTCAGGTATCAGCAATATTCACGCCTATAGTATATGCTATACCCCTTCAGTTATTGGCATACTATACATCGGTTTTGAGGGGGTTAGATCCTGATAAACCTAGGAACCTAGCTAAAAGTGTCACAGTAATCTAATTGTGAATTATATAAGTATATATATCCTTCAATCTATATTCAAGGATAGATGTGGTGGGTTATGACTGAAGAGTATAAAGCAATGATTAGACTATTAGAAACGGATATAAAAGGTGATCTCCCTGCTGTGGAAGGAATATCACGTATTCGGGGAGTTGGTCCATCGGTGGCTAGAGCCATATTACATAATTTGGGGATCCCACTAAACAAGAGAATTGGGTTCATGACAGATGATGAGATTAAAAGGATTGAGGAGGCAATAAAAGATATAGCTAATATTGTCCCTCCATACATGGTTAACAGGAGATTTGATAGATATACAGGTAAAGATATACATTTGATCGGGGCGGATCTAAAATTTATAGTTGATAGAGATATTGAATATGAAAAGAATATAAATTCTTGGAGGGGGATTAGACATAAGTTAGGGCTTAAAGTTAGGGGACAACGTACTAGAACAACTGGTAGGAGGCATAAAAAACTGGTCGTTAAGAGGAGGAGGTGAACTAATTTATGAGGAGACTAAGAAAGAAATTCGAGGGACCTTTTAAGCCTTGGGATCATGAGCTTTTACTTGAAGAACTACGTCTGATCGGTGAATATGGTCTTAAAAATAAGAGGGAGTTGAGGCGGGCTAATACTTTATTGAAGAAGATTAGGGAGGT
>DQVL01000119.1 GCA_015661745.1 Thermoprotei archaeon
AAGGGTAAAAAACTTATCTCAAATATAATCAGTAAGGTTAAACGTTTATATCCAGATGTAGAATACGAATTAATTTTTGATGGTGCGGGGGGTGGGATTTGAACCCACGAAGGCCTAAGCCAGTGGAGCCTCAGTCCACCCCCGTTGGCCAGGCTAGGGGAACCCCCGCAACCTTTTTCTTCATCTCTATATTCAGAATATTTTATTTTAATACTTTAATGCTTTAATGGCGTAATATATTTAGTCCAAGATATACATATGGAGTTGTAACTAAGTTCATCTAAAACTAAATAATGAACATATTTATCAAAAAACTTTATTATACACAGCAAATTATACACTTTATCGTATGTATAAAATACTATCATCTTTTAACATCGATTGATATTAAAATATACTTGGATTGGGCCCGTGGTCTAGAGGCTATGACGCCCGCCTGACGCGCGGGAGGTCCCCGGTTCGAATCCGGGCGGGCCCATATATCTAGATCCTTTATCTATTGATAATGAAATTAAAATTAATACTTTCTAGGTTTATAAGGATTCATGTTTTAAACTATCTCTACTTAATTGGGACATATAGGCTAGATCGTGATGCTCCAAGCCCAGGTTGACCATGTTTAACCGGCTTTATAGTATGTGCGAATTCACCAAGTCTTCTTCCTAGCATCTCGGGTTTGATTTCTACCGGTACAAATTCTTTCCCATTATACACGTGAATGGTAAGCCCAACCATTTTTGGAATGATTACCATCTCTCTAACATGAGTTCTGATAGGCTTATTATATTTTCCCTCTAAAGTCAAATCTATCTTTTTCAGTAGTTTTTTGGTCTCGGGAGTGAATTTAGATCTCAATAAATATCTTCTTGCCTTTGTATCTACCAATTTAGCGAATTCACCAATACTCATTTTTTTTAGTTCTTCTAATGTGTATCCCCTGAACTTAAATTCTCTTCTATATGTATACATCTCTCTACAACCTCACAATTATTTCATGTATCATGATTATATAAGTGTTGTCGATAAAAAATGGGAGCTATATAATCAAATGTTAAAAAATTCTTGCTAGTATATCTTTTCTTGTTATGAATTCAATAATTGGGCTGTCTCTACAGGTTGACTATAGTAGAAAATTAGGTAATCCAAATAAGATATATGATGTAATTATTGTTGGGTCGGGTCCTGCAGGTTTATCCGCCGCTATTTACACGATTAGATTTGGGTTGTCAACACTTATAGTTTCAGGTTATAACTGGGGAGGTCAGTTAATGACAACGACTATAGTGGAGAACTACCCTGGGTTCCCAGAAGGAATAAATGGACCTGATTTAATGAGGAGAATGATGAATCAAGCTGCAAGGTTCGGAGTTGAATTTGTAGATTACGATGCAGATAAGTTGGTATTAGATGGCAATAGTTTTAAAGTATATGCTGGTGGGTCTTGGTACACCGGATTATCAGTAATTATAGCTACTGGAGCTAGATACAGAGAACTTGGGCTTGAATCAGAGAAGAGGTTGCTAGGTAGGGGCGTATCCTACTGTGCAGTATGCGATGGATACTTTTTTAAAGATGGTACTGTGGCTATCATTGGTGGTGGTGATACAGCATTAACAGATGCATTATATTTGTCTGATATAGCTAAAAAGATTTACATCATACATAGGAGAAGAGAGTTCAGAGCTTCTCATAATCTGGTAACGGAATTGAATAAAAAGAATAATATTCAGGTATTATGGAATCACATTGTAATTGATATATTAGGTGATAAAAAGGTTGAAGCCATTAAACTTTTAGATAAAGAAACTAATGATGAAAAAATTCTTGAAGTAGACGGTGTCTTTATAGCTATAGGGCATGTCCCAAATACTGATTTAGTAAAGAATATAGTAGAACTTACTCCTAATGGCTATATAAAGACTAGAGAATTTGTTAAAACCAATGTGCCCGGACTATTTGCAGCTGGTGATGTTATGGATCCAAAATATCAGCAAGCGGTTACGGCAGCCGGATTCGGCGTCATGGCGGCTATTGAGGCTAAACGCTATCTAGATGGTTTAAGGGAAGGTAAATGAATTACCTACTAATTCTTTTCTTTAAATAATAGTATGCCACAATCCCGATTATAGTCCAGGAAATCAATCCTATAACTCCTCTTATGGCGTCTCCCAATGCAATGTATTGCCCTAATGTTATTATACCAAGTGATATCCCTAATATGGGAATATATTTAAGTAGATCTGCTTTTCTTGTATTCTCATCAATACTAGTATATTCGGTGGATAATCTTGTTACAATATCTATACCTAAATCGGTTAGTATATAATAAACTCTTCTATTGTAATGTTTCTCTATATACCCGGCATCAACAAGTTTCTTTAACCTATAGTCAATGGCCTGTCTTGAAACACCTAATTTTGAAGCTATTTTGTCTGGGTAAGCCTTACCAAGTCGATGAATTATACTTAGAATCAATGTATATGTAGGGTCTTTATCGATGTCCCTCATTTCTGTCAATAATTTCTATTGTTATATAGGAATTTTAAAATCATTTTTTTGGGATGACTACCATAATTGCGCCATCGAGTAGTGAGGAAAAAATTTTAAGGATGGTTAAAGATGAAGATGTAATTTATATTGGTATCGACGTCAAATCATTTCCTAATGGTGAGTTGCTAGCCAGAATTACCGATATAAATAGGGCTGATGATAAAATCCTTCTTTACTTTCCTCTATTTCCTGATACAAATAATAATTTCGTTTTACTACTACAGATACTAGAGATAATAAGATATTACAAAGAAAACTCAAGGTTATTGGTAATTATCCCATATTTATCCTATTCTAGACAAGATAGACGTTTCCTCATGGGGGAGGCCTTGTCTCTTAAAGTCATATTAAATTCTATATCTCAATATAATCCATCATTCCTTATCTTCTATGATGTTCACAATATCAGTTCAGTTATTAAAATGTCAAAGACCCCATTCATACATCTATCAGTAATACATGAGGTTTTTAAGAGGGCACTATATAAACTATCAATACAACCTAGTAACATATTGCTTATATCTCCAGATAAAGGAAGAGAATATGTTGTTAAAAATTTATCTAAAAAATTTGGGTGTACATACGCTATAGTTTCGAAGGTAAGGGATAAAATTTCTGGAGAAGTAACATTTTCCTTTACAGATATTGATATGGATGGCTTTGATGCTGTATTTATAGTAGATGATGAAATATCTACAGGGGGAACAATGGCTGGTGTAGCTAGATATGTTGTCCAGCATGGTAACCACAATGTTTATGCTTTGGCTTCACATTTATTACTAGTTAATAATGCAGAGGAACGTCTATTTAAATCAGGGGTGAAGGACATATTTGGGAGTGATACTATCCCGAGAAAATATTCAATATTCTCAATATTTGAAACGTTCTCTTGGTTGATCAAGTCTTTATAATGAAGGCAGTTATTTTAACTCATTTGTCTCAGGATTATTTTCCTATTTATATAGAAGAGTTGAAAACGTTGCTGGAAATATATTTTGGAAGATTTGAGGTAGATGTGATAGGTAAACCGTTGGTTAAATGCTTTATTTATCACTCAGATCCTTATCAAATGTATAATATTTTAAAGAGGATGGTATTTAGATCTACATGTATAAAAAGATGCCTAGTTATATTTGATGAAGCCAATATAGATTTAACTCGATTTTTTGACCCTCCAGATTTTATTTTTAACGGCGAATTTTTAACATTTGCATGTCATATACATGACTATGATGGGGATTTAACTAGAGAGGAGTCTAAGAATATTATTGATAAGATCTATAATTTAATGGCTTTAAGATATTCTTTCAGACTGAATTTATCTAATCCAGATCTGATTATTGGTGTATATAAAAAGGACGGTCATTATTATATTGGTTTAGAAATCCATGATGATAAAAAGGGATTTGAATATAGAAGGCCACATAAAAGACCAATATTTTCTCCATTTTCATTGGATCCAAAGCTTTCAAGGCTGCTAATTAATTTATCTGGCGTTCCTGATGAAGGCATATTAATAGATCCCTTCTGTGGTGTTGCCGGGATTCCGTCAGAGGCTGCATATATAGGTATATCATCGTTATGTATAGAGCTTAAATATCGTTGGGCGAAGGGTGCATATACAAATCTAAAATGGTTAAATTCAAGAAAATATTGGGATGTTATCTGTGGTAACTCCCTAGATAAATTTATTAAAATATCTGAAAACATCTTTGTAGCTACAGATCCCCCATACGGTAGGATAACATCTATATCTTCTGATGTAATGAAAGTATATCATGAGTTTATCGAGAAGTTCGTGACAGAGGCTAAAGGTTCAGCGTTTTTTTCTCCATTCCACCTAGTTGATATTTTAAGAACTTATGGTTTATCTATATATAATCTCTTCTCGATCAAGGTCCATAAAAACCTCGTTAGACATCTCTATGTTATAAGGTGATCTTTCATGGATATAGAAGTATATTTCTTAGGTACTTCAGCAGGTGTCCCCACACCTAATAGAAATGTAACAAGTATTGTTGTAAGAAGAAAGGGAGAACTAATATTTTTTGATATGGGTGAGGGAACGCAGAGACAACTTTTCAAATTAGGTCTTGGTTTTGGGAAAACAATAAAGGTATTTTTTACCCACATACATGGAGATCATATAATGGGGTTCTTCCCATTAATTCAGACATTAACCTTATTCAAAAGGACCGAGAAGCTTCTGGTCTTTGGTCCCCCGAAGATGAGGCCTATGATAGAGTATTTTCTAAGTTTCTTGGAGATAGAGCCTAATTTTGATATGGAATTTATAGAAGTATATGACGGGGCTAAATTCGAATTTAATGAATATTATATTGAGGCTATTAAAAATTCTCATACTTCCTGGTCGTTTAGTTACCGATTTCAGGAATATGGTAGACCAGGAAAGTTTAACGTTAAAAAGGCGTTGGAGGATGGTATACCTAAACACTTGTGGAGAGATCTTGCAGATGGCAAAGATGTTTATTTAAATGGCCGTCTTATAAAGTCAGTCGATTATATTATACCTCTAAATATTAAGGGAAGAAGTATAGTAATATCAGGTGATACCTCTCCCTTTAAGAGAATGATCCTTTTTTCTAGAGATTGTGATGTACTTATTCATGAAGCAACCTTTTTACATGAGATGAAGGTCAGAAGCCTTGAGACTCTACATACGACAGCGTTGGAAGCAGCAGAAATAGCTAAGGAAGCTAATGTAAAGATATTGGTTTTGACTCATTTTAGTGCAAGGTATGAAGATCCAAAACCTCTACTTGAAGAGGCACGTAGAATATTTCCATCTACCTTCCTTGCTGAGGATCTAAATGGTCTAATTATTCCATACGTAAAACCTATCTATTATAGTGATCTTTAAAACTTTGTTAGCCACATTATAACATCTTTTGCATTATCTACTTTTATTGAAACTATTACCTCGCCACCAGGTGACTCACCTGGCTCTACAAGGGAGAGCGTTCCTTTAAAGGCTGCCTGCTTGTGTAAGTAGAAAATTATTTCGTTTTCACTTGAATATGTAAATAAAAATTTTCTTAATGTGGCTAAAACTCGTCTATTTCTAAATTGTCTGAATATTCTTTCAATCTTTTCTCTTCCTGATGTATATATAACGAGATATTTTTCTTTGTTATATTCTTCTTGTACTACATCACCTTGAACTACATTTAATAATGTCTGCTTAACCTTTTTTTCATCTTCACATGGAAGCAATATTGTACGGACTGTTATCGCAGCTTCATCCATTTTTTTGTCTATTTCACGTTGATATTTTATATTCTCTCTAAGTCTTCTCCTTTTCATAGATCTCATCCAATAGCTCTTTAAATAATTTATGTGAGATATCTATGAATGTGTTTAATGAGATATTTTCATTGAGGATATAGACATCTGAATTTTCAATAACATCTAAGATACCAAAATTATTTTCTCTAAGCTCCCTTAATACGAAATCCTCGTAGGTCTTTACATCGTCCTCTCTTCTTCTATTTACAAGCCTATGAAATCTAGTGATTTTCTTGGCTAAAATGGCTATTATATATACCTTACCTATTTTTGAAAATATTTTAATTTCATCCATACTCCTTATGCCATCAATAATGACTACTTTATCTCTAATTTTACTTATTTTTCTTGAAAGGATAATAGCGATAGCATCATCTCCATATTCATCTCTTAATTCTCTAGCTACTTTACCTAGGGTAAATTTATCCACTATACCGTATCTCTGTTTAGCTTCTTCTCTAACTACATCACCCATTGTGAATACTTTTAATCCTAATTTCCTACCGACTGATGAAAAAACGCTTTTACCTGAGCCTGGATGTCCAGTAACACATATTAAAATTTTTTCTCTTTCCCTCTCTGACATCTTCATAACACTTCTTTTTAATCTATTTTATATAGATATATTATTTTAATATTGATAATTCATGAGATTGTTTGTAGCAGTTGATGTAGAATCAGATGAAATAAAAACAGTTGCTTCTAATATACAGAAATTTATTAGAAACACTGGTGTTAGAGCTACATATCCGAAACTTGATGATCTACATATAACCCTGAAATTCCTAGGTGATGTAGATAAAGCTTTTATAAGTGATATTGTTGAAAGGCTCACAAATGAAAAATTAGGTGAGATAAAGATAAATATTCGTGACGTAGGAGGCTTTCCTAATTTAAGTAGGCCAAGGGTCATATTTTTGGATGTATACGATGACGATGGGAAACTGAAAGTTTTACATGAATTCGTGGAATCTAGGTTGGAAAGCATGTTTCCTAGGGACTCTAGACCATTCAAACCTCATATAACAGTTGCGAGGATTAAACAGTTTTATAAACTTGATAAACAAGCTATAAATCTAATCAAGTCGATGGTAGATAATGTATGGGTGGAGATAACATCATTCAAACTCAAAGAAAGTATACTTACAAATTCAGGACCTATATATAAAGATGTAGCCGTTTTTAATCTTGTATAAAATTATATAAAGATTGATATGAGGTTGCCTGAGGAATTAATAGACTATATTGATAGAAATTTCTGCCCATCAAAAAAAGAATGGAAACTAATAATGGATAAGTCTGAGGAAATCAGAAGAAGCATCTTTTTTCTTTTAAGAAATGAATATAACATTGTGGAGGAGGATCTAGTTCTTCTAGGCTCCGTTCCAAGAATGACGTATTTAAAGGATGACTATGACGTTGATTTATTTATTCGTTTAGAAAAAGATATAGATATAAAATTGTTTATAGAATTTCTTATAAGCGAAATTAGTAAGGATCCCAATTATAAAATAAGGATTAGATATGCAGACCATCCATATATTGAAATGTATGTTAGGGATCTAAAGTTTAATATAGTTCCCTCATATAAAACTTCATATCCTAACTGGTTGAGCCCTATGGATAGATCATATTTTCACCATTTATATCTAGTCGATAAAGGTATTAATGAACTTTATAAGGAAGTCGTAAGATTAAAGGCTTTCCTAAAAGCTTCTGGAGTATATGGTGCAGAGGTTTATGTAGGTGGATTTTCTGGTTATCTTGTTGAGCTTCTAATATTAAAATATGGAAGTATGGAAGAAGCTATATATAATATAAGTAAATGGAGTACCCCAACGATTATCGACTTGGAAGGCCACTACCCTAACTCCAATTTAATTTTTGAAGTATTTGGGTATAATATTCCCCTAATTGTCGTAGATCCCGTTGATAAGGGGAGAAATGTAGCCGCTTCAGTTAAACGAAAGAATTTTTCAAAAATAATTTCAGCTGCCAAATATTTCATAAGTAATCCAACTATAAAATTCTTTAAGGAATCCCCCTACCTCTCTGGATCAAAATCCCTTTATTATAAATATAAAGACATGATAAAACCTGATCTCCCAATATTGATTATCTACATGGAACATGGAGAGAAGATTGAAGATATACACTATTCTCAATTGGAACGCGTATCACGTAAGCTAAAAAATGTGGTTGAGAAAGAAGGATTTAAAATATTTAAAATGGGGGTGTATTCAGATTATATTAGTCGCTCCGCTATATTTCTTTTATTTTCAGAATTAGAAAAAGCAAAATATGAAAAAGTTAGGGGTCCATATCCTTATATGTCAAGTGAAGAAAAATTTCTATCCAAAAATTCTTTTAGGATAAAGTGGATAGACGAGGATGGTCGATGGTATACCTTGAAAGAGTCAAGATACTTAAAAGCTGATGAGTTAATCAAACACATTATCGATAATAGATTGATTAGGATACCAAGTGAGATATATGATAAATATTCTGTTATAGTAATGAATGAGAGTCAAGAGCTGTTTCTGAACAATTCCTTACTTAGTAAGTGGTTAATTAATTTTGTCGTAGGTGACGAATTTTGGGCTCTCCCACACTTATTAACTTAGAAGAAATTATTGGAAACATAAAAAACGATTCTAAGAACGATATTGTAAGGATTATCACATATCCATTCATAGATTTAAATATATTTTACAAGAGGATGGAGGCTCTATTAGAGAAGGGGATTAGAGCAATAATATTGGATGGGAAAGTTCAGATCGGTAGATATTATGTCATGGGAAAAGGTACTAATTCAATAGTGTTAAAAGGTTTATATAAGGATAACATTATAGTGATAAAACTATTGAGGTTAGATGCATCTAGAAACTCTCTATCTTTCGAGGCTGAGGTTCTGAAAAAGATATATAATTCATATTTACATCATAAGCTGGTTCCAGAAATAATAGACCATACTGAATGGATGATAATATTAGAATATCTCGATGGAGTATCTATATTTGACTTCCTAAATGATGATATTTTTTACCTGGATAAAGCGGAAATATCAAGAGCTCTATATCTTACCCTTTACAAAGCCTTTTTACTCGACAAAATATATATAGATCATGGAGAGTTGTCACGTCCTAAATCTCACATTTTATATGTTGAGCCGGACTATGATCCAGTATTCATAGATTTTGAATCAGCTAGATATAAAGAGTCTCCCAAGAATTTCTCGTCTATAATCCAGGCGATATTCGTTCGGCATCCATCATCAGAGTATCTACGTGATATTTATAACTTGAATCTAGAGAAAATTAGAAGATATATATATATCTACAATAAATCTAGGTCAGAAGAAACAGTAAATTATATATTGACAAAAATTTTTAACTTGTAAATAGATTTAGATGGTTGTACAGTAAATAAAGGGGGCCCGTGGTCTAGCTTGGCGAGGATGCCAGCCTGGGGATATCACCGGAACGCTGGTGGACCCGGGTTCAAATCCCGGCGGGCCCACTAAAATTATATAACTTTTCTCTCTCTGACTTTTCCGTTTGTGTCCCCATCTTTATCTTTTCTTCACTAAGTAAGGCAACAAGGGTTAATACCCTAATCATTGCCCTAATATTTTCTATATCATCTTCCTCAGAATCTTCTACATATATAAATGTGCTTGTCTCACTATCTTCTAAGTAGATTATGGGATATTCCTCATCACTCTTTTTTTCTATATATCCTATTCCTAAAATTTCACTTTCGCTTTTAACCATCTCACGGATCTTAATCCATTTCTCTTTCTTCATATAGTTCTTCGGTAGATAAAGTGCGAGTCTAGGCATGATCCTCAGTTATATTATAATGATTTAAGTGGATATGTACGTCTGTGACTATATGGAGAGTATAGTGAAAGTATTTGGAAGACTATAAGAGAAGTATAAATGGGGAGTTATGGGTAACTAAGGAATATGTCTTTAGGAAGGTAAATCTGTAAAATCCTTCCTTCTTTTTCTGCTAGATATCCTCTACCTATAAGCTCTCTTATATTTTTTATTATTTCCTCTTTTTTATATCCATATCTCTCATGTATCTCAGTAATTATATCGTCAAGCCTGTCATCTTCAATTATGTAGCTGTCTTCATCCAGTGATAATATTATGGTACTTAAGATGTTTGTTTTTACTGTATCCCTTATGTCTTGTTTTACATGTTTATAGTATTCATGAAAGAAAACCTTCCTTATCGTTTCAACGGTAACCCTCCGGATATTCTTTTTTTCACAATATAATGAAGATTTATAAATTAGGTTGATCATCTCACGTGCATTTCCTCCATATATTTTCTCGGATATTATTGCTGATACATTAATAGCATTTTGAGTAATTGAATCTTCATTTAATCCCTTCTCAATTCTCTCATTTACTATCTCAATAAGTTCCTTTGAGCTATAAGGGTTAAAGTTAATCGTAATCCCCCCAATCTTACTTTTTATATGATCCGGTAATACGTATAAAGGTTTTATATTTCTAACTACAACTATTGGAAAAACCCTATAAACACCATAGTCCTCATTTACTCTAGTAAGTATTTCTAATATCCTCCCCCTCTCCCTTCTTAATAGTTCGTCAACATCATCAAGTCCCACGATATATATAGAATCATCCATCTCAAGAGTCCCGTATAACCTTTCAATTATTTCATTTAGTGATAGCCCCCTATCTGGAATTGGTGTAGTGAATGAACATATCATTCTAATAGCTGAATATGTAGAATTTACAAGCATCATATTGAAATTTCTAGTTATTATCTTATCCCATTTCATACCTATAAGTTTGAGTGTCTTATTAACAACAGTTGTTTTACCGGTTCCAGAGGGTCCTAATAGAATAGGTGGACGGAATGATCCAGACTTAATTTCATTATCAAGGTAAGAATATAGTTCATTTATATGATGCTCTCTATAAGGCGTCTTTTCAGGTATGTATTCTAAACTAAAGAACCTTTCACCCCCCTCCCTAAATATCTTTCCCATATCCTACCATCTCTTATTTGTTCTGATTCACAATAATTTCTTTTGTTTTTTTGTTATTATATCCTACTATAAATTTCTATTTGGTGGGATATGACGTTGACACTAAGCGAGGCGCAATTGTTGATCTCATTAGCGAGAAATGCTATAGAGACATACTTAAAGAAAATGGAGATTCCCGAGGTTAATAAACATAATATTCCAATTAGGTTGGTAATGAAACAGGGTGTTTTCACTTCTCTATATAGATTTGACACAAAGGAATTACGTGGTTGTATAGGTTTTCCCTACCCTACATATCCACTTTACAAGGCCGTAATTTTAAGTGCGATAGAGGCAGCTACTAATGATCCAAGGTTTGAACCAATTACAATTGATGAATTAAACGATATAGTAATCGAATTGTCTTTATTAACTAGTCCAGAGAGAATTGAAGCTTCATCCCCCCTAAAATACCCAGAAATGATTAGGATTGGGAGAGATGGTTTAATATTAAAATATAAAGGAATCCAGTCTCTTTTACTTCCTCAAGTTGCATCTGAACAGAGATGGACTCCACAAGAGTTCCTTTCCAACTTATGTCTAAAAGCTGGGCTTCCGCCAGATATATGGCTGGATCCAGAGGCAGAGATATACAAGTTTAACGCGGAGATATTTATTGAGCTTACACCAAGAGGACGTACTGTAAGGAGAGGTTAAATTATTATGAAAGTATATATGGGAGTAAATGGTTTAGGTAGAGGGCATGCAATTAGGTCTTATAGATTAGCTAATGCTCTTTCTAGAGAGGGATATGACATATATATTTCATCGTACGGTGATGGATACGGAACACTAAAAAATCTAAATACTACTAACAAATGTTGTAAATTAATTAAACTAAAAGGCTATTCATATGAATGGCTTTCAAAACAGCTTGATTGGAAGAGAACAATACTTAAGGGCTTATTAGATTCAAATAAATTATTAAAACATTTTATCAGCGAGATAAATAATATTAATTTGATTAATCCAGATGTCGTAATTTCGGACTCAAGATTTTCAACGTGTTTAGCGACTACGTTACTTGGTAAGTCACCCATCCTAGTTACTAATCAACTCAGCATTTTCCATACAAACTATTTTTTTAGAAGTGTTATAAGACATACTTTTAAGTATTTATGGGGAAAACCAAAGAAAATATTTATAGCTGACTTACCTCCACCATATACAATATCTTATGTAAACAATGTCCCAGTAGAAAATTTCTTTAATAATGTTGAATATGTTGGTCTTCTTCTTAACTTAGATAATGTAAATTTTGTTGATTATGAATCTAGGGACATTGATATACTCTTTATAGTCAGTGCTCCGTCTGGCGATAGAGAAGTATTTTATATGGATACCCTGAAGATCGCCAGTAAATTAAGTCGTAAAGGCTATACAGTTGCTATAATAGGTCATGGACAATCTATTGGTAACATCGGCTCTTTATTTATAGCGGGTTGGGTAGAAAATTCCTTAGAGTATTTATCAAGGAGTAAAATTGTGGTGTTAAGAGGTGGTCATACAGCTATTTTGGAATCAATTCTATATGGTGTGCCGATGTTGGTTGTGCCGGCCCCTAAACAAACCGAACAGGAGGGTAATGCTATATCCGTTAAGAGATTAGGTATTGGGTCCTATGTTTCATATGTAAAATATTATAAAGAACCTTTTGAGGTATCAAGGAAAATAGATGGGATGATCTCTAATATTGATGAATATATGTCTAACATTAAGGTAATAAGGAAAATACTCATTAACATTAATGGTTTTGAAAGGGTAATTGAATATATTAGATATAGTGCAGCAGGTGAATAAATCTTGAGATGGTCAAGATTCAGAAATGCATATACGGTAGATATATTGACGATGGGAGAGAATGAAGAGGTGAAGCTCATTGGCTGGATCTCCTCTAAAAGGGTTCATAGAGACAAAACATTCATGTTACTTAGGGATAGATATGGATACATACAATTGGTTGTATCAAAAGATTATAGCGATGCATTTACACTAGCCAAAAAACTCAATATAGAAAGTGCAGTAGCGGTTGAAGGTTGTGTTAGATTAGATGAGAGAGCTCCAGGTGGTAGAGAGGTACATGTCAAGAAGTTATATGTAATAGCTAGTGCTGATGTCTGGCCTGTAACTAAAGAGGTATTGAAAAATCCTGAGACCATGTTTGATTATCGACACTTAACCATGCGGGGGCCAAGGAGTCGAGCCATTTTATTAATTAGAGAAGGTGTAGTTTTAGGTGCGGTTGAATATTTTACAAAAGAAGGGTATGTATATATTACTGCACCAACATTTATTACTGCAGCTGTCGAGGGAGGGGCAACACTTTTTAAACTTAGATACTTTGATAGGGATGCATATCTTACACAGAGTAGCCAATTTTATGAAGAAGCGGCTATATGTGTATTTGAGAGGGTATTTGTTATACAACCAAGTTTTAGAGCTGAAAAATCTCGAACTAGGAAGCATTTAACAGAGTTTCTTCACATAGAGGCAGAAGCCGCTTTTTTAAATCATGATGATATAATGGATGTAGAGGAGGAGCTGTTAAAATATATAATTTCTTATTTGAATAGTCATTATGAAAAGGAATTAAGATTTCTTCTAGATGGTTCTATATTACCTAATTATGATGATCCATTTCCAAGGATAACATATGATGAGGCATTATCTATTCTACATAATAAAGGTATTAATATGGAGTGGGGGGAGGATTTTGGTGCTGAAGAAGAGAGGGTCCTAAGTAAACAATTTGAAACACCATTCTTTATAACTCACTTTCC